>JAHKKJ010000646.1 GCA_020027655.1 Deltaproteobacteria bacterium
GCCCGGGTAGACCGTCGGGACCATGCTGTCGCTCGCAACCCGGACGGCAAAGCCCTCGCCGCCGCCCAGCCACGCGGCCGGCACCGGGACATAATCCACAACTTCTTCACGGGCGAGGACCGGCGGCCCGGCCGTGACCCGCTCGAAAAGAGGGAGATATCCCACCTGCTCTTCGGGTGGCAGAGGGTTCCCGGCTGGATCCTTCAGGACTTGGATGCCGCGGGGGCCCGGCAGGCGACGAATGTAGCCCTTTTGCTCGAGGGCCCGGACGTGGCGAAAGGCGCCGAAGCGGCTCTTGACCCCGATTGCCTCGGCAATCTCGTCCAGGATCGGCGGCATCCCCCGCTGCCGCAGTGAGTGGAGGATCGCTTCTAGGGCCTGCCGTTGTTTCGGACTCAGGCTCTTCATAGGGTGCCCTCGCTGGGACCCCATGGATAACCTGTGTTATCTATAGGCTGTCAAGTGGAAAATTTCGAGGGGCGAAAGGAAGTGTATCGGTGTGCTAAATAAATTTAATGTTTTTTCGAGAAAATACTAATTAAATATTTGACAATAAAGAACTAATACTCTGTTCAATTGGAATCAATCACTTGGCCTCCGAAAGGTGTCCGGTACCTCTCCTGTTCTGCGATCTACTACAAGGAACCTCTGCCGGAAGAGCTGGCGAAAGGCGCCGAAGCGGCTCTTGATCCCGATCGCCTCGCCAATCTCGTCGAGGATCGGTGGCATCCCCCGCTGTCGCTATCATCTATCCCGTGTCACGTGGAAAATGGAGGAGAGCTGGAAATGAAGGCCGTCAGATTACGGGATGGCAGAACCACTAAAATACAAGACACACCGCTCGCCCTGCTCACTGACTTTGGAGCATGTAACCTGACTGTAACTTGACTCCCCTTATATATTTGGATATTCTTCCTCTCTCCTGAAGCGGTCCGGATATGAAACCCGACCAAAGCTAGGTAGCAGCTCCCAATCCACACGGCCAATTTTAGTAAGGAGGGGGCGACGATGGCTGATCTCACAATGGCGACCTTGGATGGCGACAGTACCAAAATCGGGCAAGAGGCGATTCAAGCGCTCGCGTCCAGCCTCCGCGGTGATCTTTTGACACCCGACACTCCCGGCTACGACGAGGCCCGGACGATCTGGAATGGCATGATCGACCGACGGCCCGCCATGATCATCCGGTGTGCAGGGGTCGCGGACGTCATGCGTTCCGTCGCATTCGCCCGCGACCATCAGGCACTGGTAGCGGTGCGCGGCGCTGGTCACAATATCGCTGGGAATGCCGTCTGCGACAAGGGCTTGATGATAGATCTCTCTGCCATGAAGTCGGTTAGGGTGAATCCGGAGACGCGCCGCGCATACGTTGAGCCCGGCGCCACGCTGGGGGATTTCGACCACGAGGCCCAGGCGTTCGGGCTGGCCACCTCCTTGGGGATCAACTCAACCACGGGTGTTGCCGGCCTGACCGTAGGCGGTGGCTTCGGCTGGTTGAGCCGCAAGTACGGGATGACAGTGGATAGCCTGGTTTCGGCAGACGTCATCACCGCAGACGCCAAGCGCGTACGGGCGAGTGCGGAAGAAAATCCCGACCTGTTCTGGGCCATTCGTGGCGGAGGCGGAAACTTTGGCGTCGTAACTGTGTTCGAGTTCCAACTCCATCCGGTCGGCCCCGAGGTGCTGGCCGGGCTGATCGTTTTCCCGTTCGACCAAGCCAAGGCGTTGCTCACGAAGTACCGGGAGCTCGTGGACAAGATCCCTGAGGACTTGAACGTGTGGGTCGTGCTGCGTCAGGCACCCCCTCTCCCGTTTCTTCCCAAAGAGGTACACGGGAAGGAGGTTGTCGTCCTCCCTCTCTTCTACGCCGGGAAAATCGGGGAGGGGAAACGGGCGATCGAACCGCTTCGCACTCTTGGAAAGCCCCATGGGGAGCACATCGCCCCCCAGCAGTTCACAGCATGGCAGAAGGCCTTCGATCCCCTGCTGACACCTGGTGCGCGAAACTACTGGAAATCGCACAACTTTTCTGAACTGAGCGACGGTGCCCTCGACGTGATGATCGAATACGCGAGTAAGCTGCCTTCTCCGCAGTGTGAGATCTTCATCGGGCTCATCGGTGGGCAGGCCAACCGCGTGGCACCGGACGCCACAGCATACGTCGCCCGAGACACGAAGTTCGTCCTGAATGTGCATGCCCGGTGGGACGAGCCACGAGATGATAAGCGGTGCATTGCTTGGGCGCGCGAGTTCTTCGACAAGTCCGCGCCATATGCCACGGGCAGCGCCTACGTGAACTTCATGACCGAAGAAGAGGTCGACCGCGTCGCGGCGGCCTATGGCCCAAACTACGAGCGGCTGGTTCAGGTGAAAAAGAAGTACGACCCAAAGAACCTTTTCCGCATGAACCAGAACATTAAGCCATCAGTATAGATCGAATTGCAGCCATGCCGAATCGGTCCCCGGGGTGGACGCCGTGACCCCGCCACGTGAGATACTGCGGGATCGCTTCTAGGGCCTGCCGTTGTTTCGGACTCAGGCTCTTCATAGGGGTCCCTCGCTGGGACCCCATGGATAACCTGTGTTATCTATAGGCTGTCAAGTGGAAAATTTCGGAGGGCAAAAGGAGGTGTATTGGTGTGCTAAATAAATTTAATGTTTTTTCGAGAAAACACTCACTAACTATTTGACAAGAAAGAACTCTGACTCCGTTCAATGGGAATCAGTCACTTAGCCTCCGAAAGGTGTCAGGTACCTTTCTTCGTTGTCGGATCAGCACCCTTTCCAGATGCTTCCCCAGCCTCTTCACTGAAAAGGTATTACGGGAAATTAAATACAGCACCACTTGTATCCCAGTACGTTCTAAACGATGAATGATTCTGATAGGAGTACAGTGCGTTGATGCCTGTGTACGAAACTCCCTGCGCTGCCATGTTATTAAAGAAGGCAGGCCAGTCGTCGTGATGTTGTCCATATCTTGCCCCCTTTGGCCAGAAAACACCCGCCCGATAGCCAAAACCCAAATTGTGTTTCTTGGACATTTCGTCGCCGTACCGAATGGTCCAGTTGTACCACAGATTAATGAATTCGTATGTCTTTGCAAGTTCCTTGAGTGCCGTGTCCACGTTTTTCTCCTTCCATCTGTTCTCACTCTCCCTTCTGCATAGAAAGTAAACGGCCTGGTTGAGCGGCGGAAATTCTCAGGCCCGCTTGATGACACGCAACAACGCGATCAGGACTATCGCGCCGACCGTGGCCATGACCAGGTTTCCCAGGAGGCCGATCGCATGCAGACCAAACAGGTCGAAGAGAATACCGCCCAGCAACGCGCCGATGACT
>JAHKKJ010000131.1 GCA_020027655.1 Deltaproteobacteria bacterium
TGCAGCGAGATTTACGCAGTGCTACTTCGACATTGTGTGGTAAGACGATCCAAGAGATTGGCGACATTGACCTAAGTGAGACGCGGTAGGTCAACCGATATAGCCGGCCCCCTCTCCGGCGCCGGCTCTCCCGGATTCCACCAAACTCTTGTCGATAATTCCGCCGCGCATCATGCATGATCATGCGCCGTGACGTATTGCTCTCGTTGCCGGGCTTCGGTATGGCCCCTTTCCAAAAGAGGGTACGGCCTATCTGGCCCCCGATCGCTGCGTAAAGGCTTAGAGATCAAGGCTTCCCTGCGTCAATCCATTTTTTGGAGATTATCAGTCCTGCCTTCTCGGCTCGATCGGGGGTGTCGTAACCAATCGGCCAGTCAATCTGTTTAATAAACTCTCGCGACGCTCCATCCAGTATTCTGCAAATTGGTATCCACGGAAATGCACTGTTATCCTTTTCTGTTGTGACTCGGATAACGTGCCCTTTGTATTGTTCTTCCATAAACGCTCATCCTCGCCCTTCTCTCGTTTCAAATTGTATCGTGATTCGGCACTGACGTTCTGTTCAAAAGTGAACAATCATAAAAATTATCGGGCGCAAAATTAATCCGGCTTGATAAAAACAGGCCAATATCTCCCCTTTCTCCTCGCGAGACTCAGTTTCGGCTCTCATCTCCGCCTGGCCAGAGCTCAATGGTTAAGTACATGAGGCTCTGGATTTGTTAGAGCCATACTGCAACCGGAATGGTTGATTCCGCAGTTCCGCTCCCATCTTCAGCCTTCAGGTGCTGCGTGCGGCCTTCCTCGGCATCCGCGACTCGGTTAAAGAACTAATCCGAAAGCAAATGGACGCCCTCGCGCGGCAAATTCGCCGAGAATCACGACATAAAGGTCAAAGCAGAAATTGACTGCTTGAGTAGCGAATTAGTTAAGCTCAATTAAGCTCGATCGGCTGTGGATGTTCGTGGCGAGGTGAAAACGGAGCTTAAGTCTGGGCTCCGTTTTACTAGTGCTAAAAAAAAAGTCCTTCTTGTTGTCTCCATCTTAGCTCACGGTTTTGGGGTGAGTGAACTCCGCGTATATTCCTCGATGGTTTCCTTTAACACCTGGGGTGAGATCGGTTTTATTAAGTAGGTTACGATACCCACTTTCTCAGCCTTTTCCTGCCATAGTGCGGAGATCCACGCCGTTATCGCAACAACAGGAATGTGAGATGTTTTGGGATTCTGTCTAAGTATCGCAGTTGTCTTGACCCCATCGACATCCGGCAGTTCCATATCCATAAAAATGAGGTCCGGCTCCTCCGCCTCCGCCAATGTGATCGCTTCTTTACTGTTCTTGGCTTTTATGTGGTGATGTCCAATCTTTGTTATGAACAGACCGATGATCTCACTGGAGTCCTTGTTATCTTCCACAATAAGAATTTTCTTCACTGGACCTTCTCAGGCAGACTTCTTCAATTCTTTCTCAATCTCAGAATCGATATTGCTGATTCGGATACCGAAAGCGTAAAGCTGCCGGTAGACGAGGAGCTGAAAGATTCGCGGCCAGCTATCAATGATTTTGATTGCGGCATCTTCCTGTTCCTTGAGGCGTTCTAAATCGACCGTGTTCATTTGTTGAGGGAGGCTCTCACAAGAGAATTTATGCAGTCTTGGAAAATCTGACTGAAGGGTGCCTGACGCGGGTTCTCGATAACTTCGGGCGACCTGCACGATGGCCTTCAACAGAATACGTCTTGAGCTTCGCTTCCTTCCAACACAGGAGCCCGTGCCGTATGTAGTCGGGATGCAGCTCTAAGGTTCCACAGATGTTCTCAAAGGAGAAAAGCTCATCGCTATCTTTCTCTAGAAACCACTCCTCCGCTTCTTGAAATAGCTTCTTTCCACTGGGGTTTCGTGCAAGGACATGCTTTTGGAAATATTCAACAGCATTTTCCAGCACTGCGAGCATGAGTTTTTCTTCTCTCTCGCGGAGATCCTTCTTGAACAATTTCTCAATGACACCAGTGTCCACAGGATCCAATGCAACCCGGCCGTGGAATACCAGAGCCTGCTCATAGGTGATTTTTCTCGGCATTGACTCAACCCGTTTTCAGTTATTTTGTCCCGCCGCTCTTTTGCGCAAGTACTCTGCGATTTCTCGTTCCAGACGGCGGCTCTTTCGATGCCGGCCAATCCTGGTCATAACGATCTGGATGAGCAAAAAACCGGTTACGACGGACACAATAATGAGTAAATAAAAATCTTTTTCAGTCATTGTCCCTGCGTTTCAGTAAGAGGACAGAGCAATGCTGGGACCGCTACGAAATGGGCCGAAAACTGAGCACATGAGCGCAGGTTTCCTGAAAAGTCTCTAAGATGGAAGCGTCAGGATGTCCCAGTTTTTTAGGTGGGAGATGGCAACGGGCGAATTAGCCATCAAGAACAAGTGTTGCTCATCCGATGGCTTACGGGGTGGGACAGGAGACCCAGTCCTGTGGCAAAACTGATTGGAACTACCCGAGTCATACTGAGCCGCTGAGTTTTGCCCTCTACTCGCTGCGACTCACGACAGGAAAGTGAAAGAAGGAGTCGAGCTTCTGGCTAGGAATATGGCAACCTCGGTGAGCCGTGGAGGTTCGTGGGAAGATGAAGGGTGTCGCCGTCTGACAACGGATCTTACGGCGCCTTCTGGATGGTCAGGGTCCCGTCGTTCTGTTTCTGAATCTGGCCGTGTCGGACGCCTCGGGCGCAAAGTTCTGCCCGACCCCAAACACCGTTCCGGTCGCCGTGGCCTTAGCTTCCGTGCTGCGCATGAAGGCTGTGATCATGATCCCGAGGTCCGGGTCTTTAAACGTCTATTTGGAATGGAGAAACTGGGGGTTTCCTGTCGCCTTCCAGACCAGGTTCACCTCAAAGGTGAAGGTTTGCCTCGAGATCGCGTCGGCGACCGGGACCGTGGCCGTGAGTGTCGCCAAGCTGAGATCACCGGCGACCTCGAGGGTTTGGTTCGCGGTCTCTCCCTCGCCACTGAAGAGAAGGCTATCTGTGCAGACGTCTCGTTGAATGACCACGAGCAGCGTGCGCAAAGCGGGCGTTGCGGCCACCGGGTGAGACCTTCTCGATCAGGTCCGATGCCACGACGGAGACAAGGCTTTTCAGGACAATCAAGCCGCTTCATTGCACTGAAAACCAGCACGTCTTTTTTTTGAATCAGGAAGGAAAACCCATCACCTTTCGCACCTGGAGGCGCCAGGCGTGGTATCCGGCCAATCGAAGGGAGGTATGGTGGGCCCACCTGGATTCGAACCAGGGACCAACCGGTTATGAGCCGGTGGCTCTAACCAACTGAGCTATGGGCCCGTAGGAATTGTTTCGAGTTGCGGGCTGCGAGTTGAATCGCTGGTCGGAACCAAACTAGCTTTCCATGAAGCTTTTGAGCCGTTTACTGCGGCTGGGGTGTCTGAGTTTGCGCAACGCCTTGGCTTCAATCTGCCGGATACGCTCGCGCGTAACGGTAAACTTCTGACCTACTTCTTCGAGGGTGTGATCCGATTTTTCGCCGATGCCGAAACGCATTCGCAGTACCTGCTCTTCGCGCGGCGTCAGTGTCGCCAAGACTTTTCGTGTTTGTTCTTGAAGATTGATGTTCACCACCGCGTCTGAGGGTGTAATGATCCGTTTGTCTTCGATAAAATCGCCGAGATGACTATCTTCCTCCTCGCCGACCGGGGTTTCAAGCGAAATCGGCTCCTTTGCTATTTTGAGAACCTTTCGGACCTTATCCAAGGGAATCTCCATTTTGCTGGCGATCTCTTCCGGCGTTGGCTCCCGTCCGATCTCTTGAACCAGATATCGAGAAGTACGGATCAATTTATTGATCGTCTCAATCATGTGTACCGGTATGCGAATGGTTCGAGCTTGGTCCGCAATGGCTCGCGTGATGGCTTGGCGGATCCACCAAGTCGCATAGGTAGAGAACTTGTACCCCCGCTGATATTCGAACTTGTCCACTGCCTTCATCAAGCCGATATTGCCCTCTTGAATCAAGTCCAGGAATTGAAGCCCACGGTTCGTATATTTCTTCGCAATGCTGACAACGAGTCTAAGATTGGCCTCGATCAGTTCCTTCTTGGCCAAGTTGGCCCGGGTCTCACCCTCGATGATCGACCAAACGCGACGCTTGATTTCTTCAGCCGGCATCTCAAGATCTTTTTCGATGTGGCGAATGTCGCGCCGCGCATTTTTGATTTCTTCCGCCATGGTCAAGATCGCATCATGTCCCATGCGAAGCGAGCCGATGAGGCGCTGCCAATCCTTTCTGCGACCGTTTACGCCTGAAACAAGCTTCATGATATCCGGCGCCGCCTTGCCGGTTTTTTGCTCAAAATCCTTTACTCTTCTTTCCAGCGTTTGCATCCGGTCCATGGCCCTCTTCAAACCGTCGACGATGGCTTCCGTCTGCCTACGATTGAGCTGCAGCGCTTTGAGTCCGCCGACGATCTTATCTTGGTATTTGGCCAAGTTTTGAAGGAGCGCGTAACGCCGCTGCGTTGAAACGCGTTTGCCATCCAACTGCCTTTTAATCTTTTCCGTTTCGTTGGCCGTACGACGAATCTTTGCGATTTGCTCTAAGAGCCGTTTTTCATAAACCTCTTCGTCTTCGAGATATTCGGCATCCTCGTCCCCATCTTTGATGATTTCTCTGACCCGAATCTCACGCTGAGCCAATTTTTCGCCAAGATCCAAAACGTAACGCAGCGCCAACGGGCTTGAGAGGACCTCTTCGATCACCTGTTTTTCACCCTGTTCAATCTTCTTGGCAATCTCCACCTCGCCCTCGCGGCTCAACAAAGAGACGGTTCCCATTTCACGCAGATACATGCGCACGGGGTCACCGGTCTTACCCACCATGTCGCCGTCGATGTCGGACTCGACCTCCTTTTCTTCCTCCTCATCTTCGACAAGATCTTCGCCAGCGCCTCCCAAGGAGACACGCTGGTTGGCATCGACGACCTCGATGTCCATCTCGCCAAAGATGGACATGACATCGTCAATCTGATCCGGCGAGACCACTTCCGCCGGCAGCATGTCGTTCACGTCGTCATAAGTCAGATAGCCTTTTTCCTTGCCCAAATCGATGAGCTTTTTGACCTCCTTCATATTCTTCTTTTCCACCCGTTGGCCGGAGTGATCGGAGGCCAATTTGTCCGTCGCTATCGGATGGTTGGTTTCGGCTCGAGCCTTCGGCGTTCTAGCTGGCGCTCTTTTCGTACGACGTCTTGCCATTCTAGTATCCTTTCTCTCTTCGCTTGCTCATCTTTCCGCTCTTCGGCGGCACGAATTGCAACTCGCAGATTTCGTTCAAGGGTCCTTAGGTATTTGCGCCGGAGATGCGAGAGGCAATCCGCTGCCATCTTGTCACATTCCGTTTCAAGGATGCTCTCTCCTTGTAATGCCAAAGCAGTAATTTCGGCCGCTTGATCGGGATGGACCCTCTGAGCGACTCGAAAAACATCCACCTGTCTTCGTTCTTGCCACTCGGCAAGGATCAAATCAACCACTGCCTGCCACTTTGAGCTGAGCCATTGTCGAGCTTCCCCTTCTTTTTCCACCGAGCGCAAGACGGCAGGAAAGCGCAGCATCAAACTCACCAACGATCGTTCGGCAATATCATCTCGAATCGGGGACGGGGTTGCAGGCGAATCTTTAGGAGTCCTTTTGGACCCTAGCGAGTAGCCTGGCGTCACGACCGGGCGGCGCAAGACTTCTTCTCGCACTCCCAAGGTATCCACGGCACGCCGTACTAGCAAATCCACTTCAATGGGATTGCTGACTTTGGTGAGCAGCCGACTCACTTCACTGGCAATCTGGCTTTTCCCTTCTAAGCTCATCCCGAATCGTTGTTTGAGCGAGGAAAAGTAGTAGTCTGCCAAAGGTACTGCTTCTTCGAGGATTTTTTCTAAAGCCGCCGGACCGTGGCCATGGATATAAGTATCAGGATCTTCGCCCTTCGGCAAAAACGCTGCCCGACCCAACAGGCCGGTTTCGATAAAGATTTCAAAGCTCCGCGCCGCCGCCTTTCGACCGGCATCATCGCCATCAAACAGCGCCACGATGTTCCGGGTGTACCGTCCCAGGACCCGAACGTGATCCGATGTCAAAGCCGTTCCCAGGGTCGCAACGGCATAGCAGAGACCAAACTGATGGAGTGCCATGACATCTAAATACCCTTCCACCACAACCACACGATCGACTCGACGGATTCCGTCTTTCGCCTGGTAGAGTCCATACAAGGTCGAACCTTTATGGAACAGCGGTGTTTCACTTGAGTTGATATACTTGGGCAACCCTCGGTCGAGGACGCGACCGCCGAAGCCGACAATCTTTCCTCCCGCGTTAATAATTGGGAACATCAACCGTGCAAAGAACTTTTCATGGAACTGTTGCCCGCTCCGTTGGCCGATGAGCCCCAATCGCATTGCATCCTTGACCGAGAGTTTTTCTCGACGTAGCAAGTCCAGCAAACCCGACCCGGTCTGAGGCGCATAGCCGACCATAAATCGCTGGGCAATTTCCTCGGTCACTTTTCGAGATTTCAAATAGTCCAGGGCTTTTCGCCCAGCCGGCTGACTCAACAGGATCTGGCGATAGTTTGCCGCCGTGCGCTCATTAATCCGATACAGCGATTCACGCTCGCCGCTCTCGCTGGGGTCCCTCGCGCCATCGGACCGCTCGATCTTGATGCCGTAGCGCTTGGCGACTCGTTCCACCGCATCGGGAAAAGATAGCTGATCGTATTTCATGAGGAAATGAAAAACGCTTCCCCCGGCTTGACAACCAAAGCAGTGAAAGATCCCCTTCTCTTCACTCACCGTAAACGAGGGGGTTTTCTCACCATGGAAGGGGCACAACCCCTGATAATTCCGACCGGCTTTTTTCAACGTCACGTAATCCGAAATCACTTCCACGATGGAAGCCCGATCGCGAATCTCGGTGATCTTTTCCTGTTTGATCATCCCGGCAAATTACGAGCAGCACACTCCCCGCTGAGTAAGCGCCCGGTCGCTCTCTTCAGGCAACAGTTTTTCTTTACCGACGCGAATGAGTCTCACTGCCAACTGGGACAAAGGTGGACCGAGGTAGGAGTCTTCAACGCGCGCCCTTGTGGATCGAGGAATCCACGCGCTTGAAGTCACAAAGAAGATTATCAGAGCCGTCACGGCTGTGCCTTTGCCCAGACCCACCGCGATACCCCCCAGACGATTGATGGTCTGCAAAAAGAGCACTTTTGCGGACCGATGAAGTGCCCAACCTGCAACAGCAAAGATAAAGTACACAACGAAGAAAATGACGACAAAGGCAGCACCCTTTAGAATGATAGCAGACACGTTCCAGTAGAACCCCGCCCAGGCAGCCACGGCTTCATCATACCTAACCGCAACCATGAAACCAATGACCAGACCGCCGAGCGAAAAAGTTTCTCGGAATAGCCCCTTGAAATAGCCTCTCAGGCCAAAGAGAAAAAGTACTACCAAAAGGATTAGGTCAATCCAGTTCACCAGCGTGCACCACTCTCAACTTCATTTACGGACGGTAAGGTTCTACGAGACCGCCTAGATCCCACCCCATGTCGTCAGCCTGATTTATGACCGACATCTGCAACCGTTTGTTTGTCCTAATACTTGGGCGATTGGTTTGAACTGCGCGCTATTGTCGGCTATGGCCACTTGCCTTAAAGCGCATTGCTGGATCGGCCCGTTTTGGTAGGGGGTTACCTCAGGCAAATTTACCCGCGTCCTATCCCCCAAGAAGTTCCTTGGCTAGCTCATTGACGCGCTTACCGTCGGTTCGTCCGCTGACTCTTGGCATCAGCTGTTTCATGACCTTACCCAGATCCTGGATATTTTTGGCTCCGACTTCCTCAATGGAGACTTTGATCAGGTTGCGAACTTCATCTTCACTAAGAGGTTGAGGCAAAAACCGTTGGAGAATTTTTAGCTCGGCTTCTTCCTTTTCGGCCAGCTCTGCCCTTCCGCCTTTTCTGAAGAGCTCAATGGCTTCAATTCGCTGCTTACGGAGAGTTGCTATTGTTCTGTGAATTTCCTCTGTAGTCAACTCTCTGCGGCCCTTTATCTCCTCATTGTGTAGCGCTGAAAGGAGCAGCCTCAAGGTCGAAAGTGTCAAGCGATCGCCAGTTTTCATGGCCGCTTTCATCGCCTCCTGGATTTCGACCTTGAGTCCCATCTTTCTTCTTTTTCGTTCGCTCGCTTTCGCCGCCTTGCGTCATCATCCTAGAAGGAATGACGCACGCGTCGCAGCGCTCTTTTCTTGGCTGCGATGGCTTTTTTCTTTCTCTTGACGCTGGGCTTTTCGTAGTGTTCTCGTTTACGCAGTTCGGCGAGTATACCCGCCTTTTCGCACAGTTTCTTGAAACGGCGAATGGCACTCTCTATGGACTCGTTTTCTCGGACTCTAACTCCTGTCATAACTCACATCACCCCCAATCCAGCCGGGCCCCCTTTTTGGGGTAGTTAATTTTAGCTCATTTCAATGTCAAGTCAAGTATTTCACAGCAAAAATGAGGAGTTGGAGGGCGAAAGATACAAATGTTAAGCGTTGAAACTGCGGCCGCTGCAAACCGGCGCCGCCCGCTCACATCGGCTTCCACTACCTGGAGGAGATTATTTGCGACAACGCTATCGGCGAGAAAGCGCAAGAATTGAAGCTAAGAGACACTCACCGGCATTTGAGATTGGAGCTTCTCAAGGTAGCGATACTCATTCGCCAATTCAGAAGCTTATCTGCGCAAAAGTTTTGAACTGTAAAACTTTTCGGGATAATCCGAGACAATTCCTTGGACTCCCAGGGAAGCGAATTTTTCCATGTCCTTGACGTTGTTGACCGTCCAGACGTGAACGTCGAGACCGGCTTCCCAGGCCTTGTCCAATAACGGCCTCGTGGCCACTTCCTTTTGAACGTGGATCGAACTGGCACCGAGGCGCTCTGCGGCACCAAACGGATCTTCTTTCATGCCGGTACCATAAATCACCCCGATGCGCGCTTCAGGTGCAAACTCTCGAACTCGGTCCAAGCACTGGTAGTTGAACGAAGAGAGAATCGTTTGATCCAGATAATCGTAATGGCTGAGAATGAACAAGAGCTTGATCTCGATCCCTGGTTGTGAGTCGTTGAATAGTTTTATATCGAGGCAAAGGTCGACTTTGTCTACGGTAATCGCCAAAACCTCTTCTAACGTAAGGACTCGTTCTCCTCTAAATGATTTTTTCTTCCACCGTCCTACGTCGAGCTGCTTGAGCTGCTCCAAAGACTTGCTTCTGACGGTCCCACTCACACCGGCCGTCCGTTTAAGCCGCTCATCGTGGAAAACCACGATATGCCCATCACGGGTCAGTTGGCAATCCATCTCGATCATATCGGCTTCGGCTTCGATCGCCTTCTCGAAAGCCAACCGGGTGTTCTCTGGAAAATTGCCTGAGGCGCCGCGATGGGCTACTTTGACAAAAGCGACCATAAGCCCTCGCGATTTGCCATTGCGAACTTCTCAAAGGAGCTTGAACTTTTCACCGAAGGTCTCCTGCGTCCTGAGATATATAAAGAACTCCTTATTACCCTTCGGGCCAAGCAAAGGCGACTCGATAACACCGCCTACGTGATAACCAAGTCCCACAGCGGCAGCTGAAATCTCGTCAATTACGCGGCTATGCTCCTGCTGAGAGCGGACGACCCCGCCCTTCCCCACTTTTCCTTTTCCCACTTCGAATTGGGGCTTGATCAGAGCGACAATTGGGGCGCCGCTGTTGAGAAGAATCTTAACCTGCGGGAGAACTAACCGAAGGGAAATAAAAGAAACATCAATGGTCGCAAAATCTGCAGGACGCGGTAAATCCGAGCCCTTCAGATAGCGGATGTTGGTTTTTTCGAACACTAGAACGCGGGGATCGTTCCTCAGTTTCCAATCGAGCTGGCCGTAACCGACGTCCACGGCATAGACCTTGATGGCACCGTGAGTCAGCAGGCAATGAGTAAAACCTCCCGTAGATGCGCCGACGTCCAATACGACTTTGTCGGTGACCTCGACGGAGAATTCGCGCAGTGCCTTTTCCAACTTGATCCCGCCGCGGCTGACGTAGGGCAAAGCTGATTTGACCCGGATGGCAACGCTCTCATCAAGGAGTGTCCCTGCCTTTGTGACGGGCCGGTCGTTCACCAAGACTTCGCCGGCCAGGATTCTTCCCCGCCCTTCTTCACGGCTGGCGACTAATCGGCGCTCGACCAGAATCTTGTCTAAGCGCTCCCTCTTTCCCATCCCTCCCGGTTTCTCTTCTTTCCGCGTCGAACCATCTGTAATGTCGCTTGAGTGATGGCGTCCTTGTCGAAGCCGCAAATCTTTCTCAGTTCATCTTGCTAATGCCGTCGTCAGCCAAGAATTCCAAAACGGCACTGCCGAAACCGCCAGCCACAGCATGATCCTCCACGGTAATCAGGTTAGGTATGCGCACTAACAATTGGCGCAAGAGATCTCTATCGAGAGGCTTCACGAAACGTGCGTTCAC
>JAHKKJ010000647.1 GCA_020027655.1 Deltaproteobacteria bacterium
TTTAGATGAAGCCGCTCGGCGGCTCCATCTTCCAACTCCCAAACCTAACGCAATCACCGCGAGAAAGAACGCTATCGCGGGAATCATCGCCCGCGCCGGCGGTTCCACGCCGGTGACGGATATGTTTTGCTCGGTCCGGAGCATTTGCCCGCCGGTAACGTAGGCGATGGCTGCAACCCGGTACTCCGCGCCATCGGTAAACTGGAAATTCATCGCGAACTCTCCTTCCACCGGAAACCTCTCAACGGCAAAAACCGTTTTGCCTTTCTCCAAGTGAGCGATCGTCAGGGTAAGCAACACGGCCCGGCTATCGGCGTTTTCTTCGCCCGCCAATCTCCAACGCACTTTGCTGGGTTTCCCGACGGTGGCGGGATCGATCTCCAGCCAACCAAAATATTTTCGCTGTCCCAGTTCTTGCGCAGCCACTTCACCTGACGCGACAATCGAAAGTAACAAGCACGCCGCAACTCTCCCCTTCACATCAGGCAAAGCTCGCGTGAAGATCCTTCCCGCGAGCGCGCCCAAGGCAAAAAGCCCCACCGTGAATATCCCAAGCAAAAACCACTTTTGTTTGTTCTCGCGGATTGCCAGTGGGAAAGTCTTATTCACTTTGCGTCCATCCGGAGCGACGAATTCGACAGTTAAACGGTACTGGCCGCGGATCGGAAAGAGATACTTCCATTCCGCCCTGCCCTGTCTCAGCGGCAAGTTCATATCCAGCAGCCGGCTTCCCTCCACCAGCGGAAAATCTGTCGAAAAAAACCAGCCCGGCGCGGGTGCTTCGAGCCCAATCACCACCCGGCCCTGCGACACCGGCTTACCGTCGCTGCCCGTAACTAGAAGGGTGAGCGTTGCGGGATCAGAATAGGGATAAAGCAGCTCCAATCGCGGCGACGCTTTGAGGTAGATATTGATATCGTCGGCCCACGAGGTTGAGCCGAAAAAGAAGGAAAGGAGGAAAGCTAGAAGGACAGCGAGACTTTTTAGTGACAAGGAACCACGGCCAGAGCGTGTCGAAAGTTGTGAAGTGTGTCATGAACTGCTGGGTAACTGGAAGCGAGCGCAACGTATAAGATCACGCCGGATGCACATAGAAAAACCCCGGACTTGAGCAGAAACAAAACCTGCTCCGGCAGCGCCACTCCCAACCAAGCAACGGTTCTTTCCATAACTTTTCCTTCCGATCCGAAGTGAATCGCATTCTCATACGAACCGCTTTCACATGTCAAGCGCATCTGGTGTAATTCGAATCTCAACTTTCTCCTGTCAGAGCGTTACAGTAGATATAAGCGACTCCGCAACAAGGTGCGGGGTATCAGACTAATCGAGATCACTTACTCAGTCGTCACCCCCGCGTGTCTCTAGCGGGGGTCCAGTCCGAACATCCCCTGGATTCCCGCTAAAAGCATGCGGGAATGACGGACTTCGGTACGGGAGCAAATTCTACGCAGCAAACTGCGGAGAATCCAACTCACTGAAGCCGAAAACACCTTCATTGACTTCGCTGCTTTCCGCTTGTGCGGTGCAGATTCGAACCTTTGAACCGTTCAGGAGCCTGTTGCATCTCGGTTTCACACGGAGCATAAGAAGAACGAGAAAAATGGAAAAGCAAACGTCCGTTTCTGCGCCGTCCAATAAGCTCCGGGTATTAATCATTGACGACGAGAAGAATATTCGCGCAACACTGTCCCTTTGCCTGGAGCAACTAGGTTGCACGGTTACCACAGTGTCAACGCCTGAAGCCGCGTTGGCCGCGCTTCGGCAACAGCCCTATGATCTGGCTTTCCTCGATCTCCGCTTGGGCGAGTCCAATGGTCTCGATCTTATCCCCAAACTACTCACGGTAGATGCGGGTTTACAGGTGATTGTCATTACTGCCTATGCCACCATCGATACCGCCGTCGACGCCATCAAGCGGGGAGCCGCGGATTACTTGCCGAAGCCGTTCACGCTACAGCAGATCCGGCACGTCGTCGATCAAAGCATCAAGCAGCGCGACCTTAGGACACGTCTTTCGGACCTGGAGGGACGCTTGCAGGAAGCCATGCCGGCCATCGACGTGGAGACCGACTCACCAAAAATTCGCTCTATCCTCGAAGTAGCTGGTAAGGCTGCGGCTTCGGACGTTCCGGTGCTGTTACGCGGCGAAAGCGGTACGGGGAAGAGTGTGCTGGCGCGCATGATTCATTCCATGAGCCCCCGAAGCGCTCACTCGTTTGTCGTGGTTAATTGTCCGACGTTGTCCGAAGAACTCCTCGCCAGCGAGCTTTTCGGTCACGCCAAGGGAGCGTTCACCGGTGCCGTGCGCGATCAAGCCGGGCGGGTCGAGGCGGCGGAAGGGGGCACGCTGTTTCTTGACGAGATCGGCGAGATCACTCCGTCTCTACAGGCAAAACTGCTGCGCTTCCTTGAAGACAAGGAGTTCGAACGCATCGGCGAGAACAAAACCAGGCACGCCGATGTTCGGACCGTGGCCGCCACCAACCGTGATCTGGAGGATCATGTACGAAACGGTCTCTTTAGGGAAGATCTGCTTTACCGTCTCAACGTCATTGACCTGCAGCTACCACCGCTGCGGGAACGGCCTGAAGATATTCTCCGCCTCGCGCGGCGCTTCCTCATGTTCTTCGCCAAAGCCGCGCGGCGCCATCCTCCGGAGCTCTCCAAGGCTGCGGAAGATGCGCTGCTCGCCTACGGCTGGCCGGGAAATATTCGCGAGCTCAGGAACGCCATCGAGAGGGCGGTCATCCTTTGGCCTGCGCAGATAGTCGAGCCCGAAGCCTTTCCTCCTCAAATATCAACCCATGCGCTATCGCGGGGCCCGCAATTGGGCGGCGACTTCTCTTTAGAAGAGATCGAGCGAGAACATATCAGCCGAGTGGTAGCGAAGACACCGACACTCGAAGACGCCGCAGCCATTCTCAAAATCGACGCCTCAACGCTATGGCGGAAGCGAAAAAAGTATGAAGAGTGAACTATCAGACTAATCGAGATCGCTTAGCCAGTGGTCACCCCCGCATGTCTCTAGCGGGGGTCCAGTCCGAACATCCCCCTGGATTCCACTTCGACGAGCTCAGTGTGGCGAGCCCAGTCGAGCCACCGATAGAAGCATGCGGGAATGACGGACTTCGGTAAGGGAACAAATTCTACGCGACAAGCTGCAGGAATCTAACCCCTGAGATTGAAATACCAGCGTCGGCGCCTTCACTGAATTTTGCCTAAACGTTTCAAAGCCTCCACCGCGGGCTCGTAGGTTTTGCTCGCACTGAATGCCATGTAATAGTATTGGACGGCTCGTTTTGGGTCCCCTTCTGCTTCGCAGAGATAACCAAGCCA
>JAHKKJ010000005.1 GCA_020027655.1 Deltaproteobacteria bacterium
TTCCCTTAAGGATTCCGATCGTTGAAGCCAAACGCTACGACGCCTTGAATGCCTGTGATTTGGCATGGTCGGCATCAGGCACCGTCACATTAGAGACGGCGTTGCTTTTGAAGCCCATGATTGTCGTCTACCGTTTGTCCTGGCTTACGTATGCGCTCGCGAGAATGCTGGTCCAGGTTAGACAGGTTGGGATGGTGAACATTGTGTTGGGTAAAGCGCTGGTTCCCGAACTCATCCAGACTGATTTTACGGCGGCGGGAGTTGTGCGAGAAACGCGGAACTTATTGGAGAACCGGGAGCTACGGGACAGAGTCGTTAGAAAACTGGTGACGCTGCGAGAAAAATTAGGCACGCCCGGGGCGGCCGATCGGGTCGCCAATATAGCCATGACCATGATGGGTCAAGGGCCTAGCATGGCGATCGAGGAGATTTCTTGAAGAATTACTTGCGATTGTTGCAATATCTTAAACCCTATGTCTGGCCCTATTTCGCATTGGCGATGGTCTGTATGCTGGGCTACAGCGCTACCGCAGGGGCGATGCCCTTTCTGGTCCAGTGGATGATGGATGACGTATTTGTCAAAAAAGACGTCGCTATGCTCTATTACCTTCCGCCCGCGATTATCGGAATCTTTTTGATCCGGGGACTGCTAAATTTTGGCCAAGGTTATTTGAGTGACTATGTCGGACTCCGCATCATCCAGGACGTCCGGAATCTGCTAGCCCGACATCTGCAATTCATGTCCTTGTCTTTTTTTTCCCGTCATCCCAGTGGGACCCTGATCTCCCGGGTCGCCAACGATGTCACCCTTTTGCGTTCGGCGTTGACTGACGCCTTGGCTTCGTTTTTGAAAGACACAACCTCGCTTATCGTACTGGTCGTGGTTGCCTTCATTAAGGATTGGTTTTTGGCATCGCTCGCGTTTGTCGTCTTCCCGGCTTCGGTGTTGCCGGTCATACGGCTAAGCAGGAAAATCAAAAGATTCGCCAAGCGCGGGCAGATCAGTACGGGGAAGTTGACCGTCTTTTTACAGGAGAGCATTCAAGGCAACCGAATCGTGAAAGCTTTCGGGATGGAAGAGTATGAACTCCAAAGATTCGCCAGGGAGAATTCTCGGCTATTCAAACAATCCCTAAGAGCATGCCGAATCAGAGGTATCGTGACGCCGATGATGGAGTTGCTCGCCGCTTTTGGGATCGGCACGGTGGTATGGTACGGCGGGTCCAACGTCGTTGCGGGGGGCCGTACCCCGGGTGAATTCTTGGCCTTTATGGCGGCTATGTTCCTCATGTACCAGCCGTTCAAAAGCCTCACCCGGACGTACACAGTCCTTCATCAGGGACTCGCCGGGGCAGAGCGGGTATTTGAGATACTTGACGAACCTCCGAGCATCAGTGACAAGCCAGAGGCTAAAATGGCGCCGCGCTTCGCGAAGGCGATCGAGTTTCATGATGTGAGCTTCGCCTACGGGGCAAAGCCGGTGCTGAGTCGCATTAATCTAACCATCCGAGCGGGCGAAGTGGTTGCGTTGGTGGGCATGAGCGGTGCCGGGAAAAGCACCCTGGCCGATTTGATTCCTCGTTTCTACGATGTGAACTCGGGCCAAATTACGATTGATGGAGTAGATATTCGGGACGTAAGTGTGGCAACGCTGCGCTCTCAAATCGGCATCGTAACCCAACACACGTTTCTCTTTGACGATACGGTGCGAAACAATATTGCCTATGGCGATCCGGAACGTGGGATGGATGATGTCATTGCCGCGGCTAAGGCGGCTCATGCGGACGAGTTTATAAGGTCCATGCCAAACGGCTACGATTCGCAAATCGGCGAGATGGGAATGCAGCTGTCTGGCGGCCAGCGGCAGAGGCTGGCAATTGCGCGGGCACTCCTTAAAGACGCGCCGATTCTAATTCTTGACGAAGCTACTTCAGCCCTCGATTCGGACTCAGAACGAATGGTTCAAGAAGCCCTGGAGCATTTGATGACCGAACGGACAACGCTGGTTATCGCCCATCGCTTATCGACCATACGGAACGCGGATCGTATCGTGGTTTTGGTTGACGGAACCATCGCTGAAGAAGGAACCCACGAAGAGTTGTTGGCTCGAAAGAGCGAATACAGCCGACTCTACTCCTTGCAGATGTTGGAAGAAGAAAACCCACTCAACCCGGAGATGCTTCACTGATCTCCGCGAAAAACCGGTGACGTACTGGGTTTACAACGCGCTAGCGACCATATTGTTACTGATCGGTCTGCCGTTTTTACCGGTGCTGTGCCTGTTGGGAAAGCGATACAGTATGGGTGTGGGCCAGCGGCTTGGATTTTACGGCCGGGAAGTGAGAGGCGCTGTGAACCATACTCGACCGGTGTGGATCCATGGAGCCTCAGTGGGCGAAGTATTATCCGCGGGCCGTCTAGTCGAAGAAATTAGAAAACGTTTTCCCGGGCGGAAGATTGTTGTTTCGGCGTTTACCACCACGGGTTATGAGACGGCTCGTCGCGTGATATCCGACGCCGCGGTGATCTTTTTCCCCCTGGATCACCCGTGGATTGTAAAAAGAGCCCTGTCCGCTGTTGATCCGTCAGTGGTGGTTTTTTTGGAGACGGAAATTTGGCCGAATATGCTTCGCTTGGCGCATCGGAGAGGGACTCCGACCCTGCTCTTGAGTGGGCGTTTTTCTCCGCGGTCGTTCAACAAATATTCCTCATTATCCTGGTTTTTTCGCGGCGTGCTCCGAAGCTTTGCGTCCATGGGGATGCAGAGCGAGGAAGATGCCAGCCGTGCCAAAAGGCTTGGGGCGGATCCAGAAAAGGTATTCGTCACCGGCAATTTGAAGCTCGTGGGATCGGGAAATAGTTT
Organism: Deltaproteobacteria bacterium; assembly: GCA_020027655.1. GTDB lineage: Bacteria > Desulfobacterota > Binatia > UBA9968 > UBA9968 > DAIRFP01. The sequence continues at coordinate 2,864 of JAHKKJ010000005.1, forward strand.
CGCTCATGACCCCGTGATCTCGGAGTCCGTTGATCTCAAAAGGAAATCCGACGGGCGTCGCTTGTTGGTAGCGGGGAGTTCACACCGGGGCGAAGAGGAAATTTTACTGGATGCTTTTCGATGTTTGAAAGGAAGCTTCCCCGATCTTCAGATGGTTTTAGCGCCGAGGCATCCGCAGCGCTTTCCTGAGGTCGAAAGGTTACTCAGGGCGAAGGGAATGGAGTTTCAAAAGAAGAGCCAGTCCAATGGCCGAAGCTTTCTCATGGAGGACATCTGTTTTTTGGATACCCTGGGCGATCTTCAGGAATTTTATGCGCTTGGAGATATTGCGTTCGTGGGTGGGAGCCTGGTGGATGCAGGAGGGCATAATCTATTGGAGCCTGCCCGCGTTCACAAGCCCGTTCTATTCGGGCCCCACATGGCGCACTTTGCAGCGATCGCCGAGGAGATGAAAGCAAAGGGAGGGGGAGTTGAAGTTCGGGGGGTAGAAGACCTGGTTCGCGAGATCACCGAGCTTCTGGGCGATGCGGACAAGCGTCTAGCAATGGGCGAGAAAGCTTACCAGGTTGCGGTGGATGAACACCGTGTCGGTGAGCAGACTTCTGAATTATTGTCCCGTTATCTACAAGCGCTATGAAGCTGCAAATTAAAGCCGCGATCCGAGTTAGATGAGCGGCCGGTGGATTCGTCGGGTTTGGGAACGTCGCGGAGTTTTGGGAAGATTATTGTGGCTCTCGTTCTTACCCCTATCCTGCCTTTATTGGTTGGGCGTGCAAACGCGCAACGCCCTCTATTCCGGTGGCTGGAAAACAAGCCAAACTCTTAATCAATGTGTCGTCAGTATCGGCAACTTGACAGTGGGCGGTACGGGGAAAACCCCTACGGTGGTCTGGGTTGCTCAGGAATTACAAAAGCTCGGTTTTAGAATCGCTGTGCTCAGTCGGGGTTATCACAGAAAAAGCAATCAGCCTCTGCTACTCACGGCTAACTTTTCTGCAAACGTCGATGAGTTCGGCGACGAACCGGCAATGATGGCCCGACTTTTCGGATTGACCGTTGCGGTCTCTAACCCGCGTTATAAGGGTGCTCTCGAGGCGATCAAGAATAATCCTGTGGACGTTTTTATTCTGGACGACGGCTTTCAACACCGGCAACTGGCGAGGGACGTAGATATTGTGCTCCTGGGCTCCGATTCAACCGGCTGGGTTCTTCCGTCTGGTCCCTTTCGCGAACCCAGGAGAGCAATTGATCGGGCCGACCTCTTGTTGATTACCGGCGCAAAGGACAAATGGGGACCGGTGGTATCCAAAGCCAAACAGCGGATTGTTTTCCATGGCGGCCTTGAACCAGTGGCTTTAGTCGGATTTGAATCACGACGTTGGAAAGAGTATCCATTGAGTCTATTGGCGGGCCGGAAGATCGTAGCCGTCACGGGCATTGGGAATTCGGAGCCATTTTATCGGATCATTCATGACTGGGAAGGTGAGATCGTTGATGTACTGGAATTCGCAGATCACCATCGCTACTCCTCGCAGGACTGGCAACAAATCAACCGGGCGGCGCGAAATGCCGATCTGATCATCACCACCGAGAAGGATATTCTTAAGCTGATCCGCTTTCCATTCGGCCGGGAAAAATTGTTGGCCCTGCGAGTGGCGATGGCCGTGGAAAACGGCGACCGTCTCATTCAGGCAATCGTCGATCGCATTCAAAGGAAACCCAAAGACAACTAGAATGTTGGATACACGGTCCAATGTTTTTCGGGTATTCTCGGCCTTCCTCTGATGAAAATCGGCCGACCGGAATTTCGAGGCAGGCGCGGAACAGCGCGATTCAGGAAAGGCATTAGATGAAATCAGTGATCACTGGCGTTGCCGGCTTTATCGGCTCTCACCTGGCCGAGAAGTTGCTTGGGTTGGGTCACGAAGTGGTGGGTGTGGACAAGTTCTTGGATAACTATGCACGGGAATTCAAAGATTCGAATTTGTCGCAATTCGCCAAGCATCCGTCCTTCAAGTTCATCAACGATGATCTGGTTAACATTGAATTGCACCAACTACTGAATCAGACGGATTATATCTTTCATTTAGCTGCCCAGCCGGGGGTTCGCTCCAGCTGGGGGGAGGAGTTTTCTCATTACTCGCACAACAATATATTGGCGACCCAGCTCTTGTTAGAAGCCTGCAAGCAGGTCAAGGTCAGAAAATTCGTTTATGCATCGTCTTCTTCCGTCTATGGTGATACCGATGATCTGCCGATGAGAGAGAGCGGCGGAACCCGACCGGTATCGCCCTATGGGGTCAGCAAGCTGGCCGCCGAACATCTCTGTTACCTTTACTGGAAAGCGTTTGGGATTCCCACGGTTTCGCTCCGGTTTTTTACCGTTTACGGCCCGCGGCAGCGGCCTGATATGTTTTTTCACATTCTAATGCGGCGCTTACTTGTCGATGAAGAAATTCCCTTATATGACGACGGAAAACAAAGCCGTGATTTTACCTATTGCGCGGATATCGTTGACGGATTGACGGCCGCAGCATTTTACCCGGGCTCCGGGGATGTCTTCAACTTAGGGGGCGGCGGCGAGATTACACTACTCAATGCGATCAAATTGGTGGAGAAAGTAAGCGGTCGAAAGGCAAAGTTAAAGAGATTTGATCGACAAAGGGGCGACGTCCGTCGCACCCGTGCGAGTTTAGGTCAGGCAAAAAAGAAGCTCGGCTATAAGCCATTGGTTTCATTGGATGAAGGTTTGGCGCGCCAATGGGAATGGATTTCCGCAATGGGAAAATGAGAATCATGCGAATGAGACTGCCGTGTCAAGGTTAATCTAGGAGTTTTGAGCAAAGGAGTATATTCGATGTCGATAAGCAAAGAGTTGTTGGATATCCTGGCGTGTCCCAAGTGTAAGGGAGACATTCGTCTAAACGAGAACGGGGACGGTTTGATTTGTGATGCGTGCCGCCTGCTGTATCCGATCAAGGACGATATTCCGGTAATGTTGATCGATGAGGCCACACGACTGTAAATCATGGATCCACGGATTTGGGATAAGGTCTTGGTGGTTCAGACGAGCTTTCTCGGTGATACTGTTTTAACTCTCCCCTTGCTATCCGAAATAAAGCGACGATTCCCCAACTCGAAGCTCAGCCTTCTTTGCACGTCACTAGGACAGGAGCTTTTGTCGGATCATCCTGCCGTTGATGAAATCATCGTAGACGACAAAAAGAGAACCGACCGAGGATGGATCGGTTTGTGGCGGAAGGCAAAGCTGCTTAGGGGTAAGGGATTTACGATGGCCTTGTGCCCGCATAAATCCTTTCGTAGCGGGCTCCTCTTGTTTCTCGCAAGCATACCGTTCCGGGTGGGCTTTGCCCAGAGCAAGAGCTCTTTCCTGTTCCATGTGCGCGTCAACCGGGATGCGGAGCGACACGACGTGGAGCGCACGCTGTCAATTCTTGAAGGATTGGGAATACGGACCGAAGCGTGCGAACGCATACTGGATTTGCCGATCAAAGCAGAGGCGCGGGAAAAAGTTATCCAGCGGTTCCGATCTCTGGGGGCGGATACTTCGAAGATGCTGGTTGGATTGCATCCAGGATCCGTTTGGGCTACGAAACGCTGGTCGGCGGAGGGTTTTGCGCGACTTATCGGAATGCTAAAGGAAAGATACCCTTGTGAAATACTTCTATTCGGCGGTCCCGAAGACGCTGCGGTCATTGCCAAAGTCCAAGAACTGTGTGGCGGTTGCGGCGTGAGCTTGGTCGATAGGATTGCACTTCGGGAGCTTCCCGCGGCTTTAAGCTTGTGCAGAGTTCTAGTCACTAATGATAGTGGACCTATGCATATCGCCGTGGCGGAAGGTGTACCGGTGGTCGCTATTTTTTGCGCAACGACCCCTGCCCTCGGTTTCTATCCCTACTCATCCAAAGCGGTTGTGTTGGAAAAGGACCTGCCGTGCCGTCCATGCAGCTCCCATGGCGGTCGGCGTTGCCCCCTGGGCACTGAAGATTGTATACGCCTCATCGGTCCGGAGCAGGTTTATCGGGCGGTGGAGCGACTACTTGACGCGACTGACGCGACGAGCCCACCGGATCTCAAGACAGCGAATCGATATTCGCCCCAGTTCGTAATGGTCTGATCCACCCTGTGCCCGAAAAATTGCCAACCTCAATCTGTGTCAAAACGAAGCCCAACCGTTTGGTTTGGACTGAGGAATCGCGGGCGAACAGCATCCGGGGATATAGGAAAAAGATGATCTCCCGAGATCGGGCGTGGGGGGTTGTTCCCTCGGGATTCAAAAAAGTCGTTGATGAGCACGCGACCTTGATGATCGTTCGAGAGGATGTCGCGGAATTTCTTACGATTGAGGAATGTACGAAGCGAGACCATAAGGATAACAAGGACTCGACCGTATTTGAGGGAAGAGCCAGGCTAAGAGAGGTTCAGCTTCGCAACGGGGATACGGCGCTGATCCGCTCCTATCGACACGGAGGTTTGTTTCGTCATTTGCTGCATGGAATTTTTTTTACTTGGCCGCCGCGCCCTTTTAGAGAGTTGGCGATCACGGAAGAGGTGCGCCGACGAGGCATTCCCACGGTCGAGGTCTTGGGTGCTTGCGTGAAGCCTGTTTGGGGGCCGTTTTACCGTGGCTGGCTTGTGACACGGCAGTTGGATGGTGGCGAGGATCTATGGACGGCTATGCGCGATGGTCTCGTTCTTCAGACAGGAGCTAAGAAGGTTTTCGACGCGGTGGCAGGCAGCCTCCGCGATTTGCATCGAGAAGGGATCTACCATCGGGATCTAAACCTGAAAAATATCTTGGTGCGGCGGGAATCCGACGGCGTGAAGGGCTATATCATCGACTTTGACCGGGCTATGCTTTTCTTGGGGGGGGTTCCGCCGACCATGGTACAGAGAAACCTCGACCGCCTCCTCCGGTCGGCCAATAAACTGGACCCGAAGCGGCAGTATCTTTCCGCCAATGATTGGAAGATGTTCGTCGATTCATATTATGGGCGCAATGCAGACGAACCTTGAACCAAAGAAGATTCTCGTGGTTCTTCATGGATCCATCGGTGATGTGACCCGCGCATTGCCGCTGGCCAATCTTCTTGACCGCGGGTTTCCGAAGGCGACGCTCGCGTGGGCAGTCGAACCGCCTTGTCTGCCGCTGGTGGAACATCATCCCGCGGTGGACGAGGTCATTCTTTTTGACCGTCCCCGCTGGTGGAGCCAGCTTGGGCCGTTCCTGCGGAGAATTCGCGCCGGTCGTTTCGATTTAGTGTTGGATCTGCAACGCCATTTGAAAAGCGGCATTATCAGTCGCTGGAGTGGGGCTCCACATCGTTTGGGCTTTCATCGGCTTGACTGCAAGGAATTCAATTGGGTTTTCAATAATCACCACATTCCTGCTGTGGAGAACGGCATCTCTAAGTTCAACCATTACCTGAAGTTTGCTGAGTACCTTGGCCTGGTGCCCGAACCGGTGGAGTGGAAGCTTTCGTTGACGAAGGAGGAACAGGTGGGTGTTGATCGCCGTCTGGCAAACGTACGCGGCGCATTTGCCACGCTCTTTGTCGGCAGTCGATGGGAGAGTAAGGGATGGTTCCCGACGCAAATATCATCTTGCGCGACCCTTATACGGAAGCGTTATGGTCTTAACGTTGTTTTGCTTGGCAGCGAACCGGACGCGACCCTCGCAGGGGAGGTCGAGATTGCTTGCGGTCAAGGGATTACTAACTTGGTGGGCCGTACTTCACTCAAGGAGGCGGTAGGGATCATCGCGAGGGCAAAGATCGCAGTGGGACCGGATACCGGTTTAATGCACATTGCTGCGGCGGTGGGTACGCCGGTCGTATCATTATGGGGCGCTACGAGTCCGTCTCGCACCGGGCCGTACGGGTTCGAGGAGCTAGTGATTCAAGGAAAAGCGGACTGCTCGCCTTGTTACCGTAGGCATTGCCCGATTGGCCGGGTGTGCATGCAATCGATCGAGGTCGAAACAATCATGGCAAAGATCGAGATTGGTCTCTCACGCGAGCGGAACGGTGCGCCGGTCTATGAGACTCAGCGCTGATTACTCCCATCGTCAAGACGGAGAATGGTCCCTTTGGATTCTCCGTGAAAAATGGCGGGAAGAACTTTGGCAAGTCGTCTTGCCGCTTATAGAAAAGCAACCATCGTCAAAGCACCCGCAAACGCTGCAAGTAAAAGCTCCTTTTGGAGCGGGTGATGATGTGCTTTTTTTGAAAATATTTCACGGTTCCTCCGGCATGAGCAGGTTCAAGGATATCTTTCGAGACTCAAAGGCGCTTCGCTCTATGCGCCAAGCGGCAGCCTTGACACGGTTCAATTTCAACGTCCCGCTCACCGTGGCTGCTGGAGAGAAGAGGGAGCATGGCTTATTGCGAAAAGCTTTCGTGTTGACCCTAGAAGTGAAGGGTCAATCCTTACCAGCCTTCCTTAGGCAACACGGCTCGGGTGTCGAAAGCATGTCATTGCTCGAGAAACGAAACGGTTTGAAGCAATTAGCACTGGAAGTTCGACGTTTACACCAGCTGGGTTTCGTGCACGGCGACCTTGTACCAACTAACATTTTTGTATCCCGATGCGCTGGGAAGGGAAGCCGCTTGTTTTTCATGGACAATGATCGCACCCAGCGGTATCCGAAATGGATTCCTCACGTTCTTTGGCGGCGTAATCTGCTACAGTTAAATCGTATTCCGCTCCCTGGTATAACGCTTCAAGACCGCGTGCGGTTCTTGAGCCATTACCTCGGATTAGAGGAATGGGGAAACAAGGAGCGACGCCTGCTTTCATGGTTGGAGCGCAAGACCCGTCAACGGCGTAAAGAGTGTGACTCGGTGGAGGCGAACGGCAGCTTCAGGCAATTGATGCGGTGGCATAGTGAACTTACATAGAACGGTTGTGTCCATAATGTTTAAGCATTCAACCCCTGCGGCTCGGCTTAAGGCCATGTTCTCATGAGAATTGCGCTCGCCCATAAGCGGTTAGATAGAAGGGGCGGGACCGAAGCAGATTTCTATAGAACCGCAAGTGGGCTGAGAGACCTGGGCCATGAGGTCCATCTGTTTTGTAGCGAATTTGCAATCGATCCGCCGCCGGGGACACACGCGCATTCCATACCTGTCGTTCCGCTAGGCCGCACCGCGCGACTGTGGAGTTTTGCCAAGGTCGCTCCCAAGATAATCCGTCCGTACGCTTGCGACCTGGTTGTGAGCTTCGGGCGAATGATCTGCCAAGACGTTCTTCGAAGCGGTGGCGGTTCCCATCGGGCGTTTCTCCAAAAGTTGGGTAAGGAGGGTGGGTTGCGTCGCCGTGTATGGCAGCACTTGAGCCCGTATCACCAGAGCCTTCTAGCTTTAGAGCGGCGACAATTTCAGCCCGGTCATTACAAACGAATTCTCGCCGTGTCCGAGGAGGTCAAGCGAGAATTGTTGGCTACCTATACGATTCGCGAAGACAGCATTACTGTGATTCATAACGGCGTCGATGAGAAACGATTTCATTTTAGCCTGCGCGATAAATTTCGTACACCTATAAGAAAACAGTGGCACATTCCATTGGATGCGCCTACGGTGTTATTTGTCGGCAGCGGCTTTCGCCGGAAAGGCTTGGCTCGTTTACTGAAAGCATGGAATTCTCCGCAAATGAAAGACGCGTATCTCGTCGTGGTTGGGGATGACGCGCAGCGGGCCAGATATCAAGCACTGGCCGAGGAGCGAGCCAAGGGGAAAGTTATCTTCGTCGGAAGACGCGATGACGTCGAGAGCTACTACGGCGCAGCGGATCTACTGGCGCTGCCGGCAGTCCAAGAGGCTTTTGGCAATGTGGTTTTAGAGGCCTTGGCAGTAGGATTACCCGCTGTGGTGAGTCAGGTCGTCGGCGCGTCCGAGATTCTCAAGGGTAAACTGGCAGAAGGGATCGTCGCCCATCCAGAGGATCCCAAAGAACTGGTAGCCAAGCTGTTGGCAATGCTGGAGCAAGGCCGCAATGGGAATTTTTCTGTGGCCGCGAGAGAGCTGGCTGAAGCTTACTCATGGAGCAACCATTTTAGTAAGTTAGACATGTTTCTTAAAGGAATTATTGAGCAGGATCGTTGTGCATCATCATCGTGAATTCGTCTTGGAAAGGCGCGGATCGTTGTCGCTACACGTGGTACGAACTTTAACCAAAGACCTGGTGAGTAACCTTGCGCCCGATCCAGATCATTTCTTTGACTTGCCCGGGTGCGAGATCATTAAAGACCAGAAAAAGATTAAAGTTGCGCGCGTCAAGATCGAAATCCAAGGCGACGCGAAAACGGTCTATCTCAAACGTTACAATGCCTTTTCTTGGCGCTATCGATTCGGATCCTTGTTTCAGTCCTCCGGAGCTCTAAAATCACTTAACGGAGCAGCTATTTTATCTGAATCCGGTATCCGGACAGCACGCCCCTTGGCTGCAGTGGACTCAAGGTCATGGGGAATGTTGAACGGAAGTTTTTTTTTATCGGAGGAGATCGAAAACGGAAAGACCGCGGACGCGTATTGGCGGGAAGAACTGCTGGCTATGAAAGGGAAAGAGGGAACCCGGCGGCGCAAGCGGTTCTTACAAGGGATCGCTGAGTTGTTTCGTTGCCTGCACCAGCAAAACGTCTATCATAATGATCTCAAGGACGCCAATATTCTCGTGCGCCCAGATTTTAGCACCGGCAGCGAGCACTTTTATCTTCTCGATCTGGAGGGCATTCGCCGGTATCGAAAGCTAAATCGGCGGCGGCAGACCAAGAATTTGGTTCAGTTAAACCGCACGCTGGGTAAATATCTCCGGGAGCCAGAGAAATTGCGCTTCCTTAAGAGTTATTTGGGTCCATCGTTTTCGAATCCAATCGATAAGAGAGATTGGGTGGCGAGCGTTCTCAGACAAAGCAGCCGGTTAGATCGCCTTCGAAACATCGAGGTTTCGCCCATCGCAATGCCAGGTAAAGCGTCGTCTGAATCCTGAGCCTGCAATAGGATCGACGACTCCTTCGAGCTTTTGGCGTGTGCGCGCGCTGAAGATGCGACTTATTCGTGCACTCGCCGCGCGACATCATGGTATCGTTTGTGGCAGATTCGGAATATGATTCGGTTTAGGTTTTAGATGGCCTTCAAGTTTCTGCGATTAGACATCCCGGATGTGGTCTTGATTGAAGCTCAGGCTTTCGAAGATCAGCGTGGCCTATTCATGGAGAGCTATAAGCGATCTGACTTCTCGGCTAATGGGATCCATGATATCTTTGTGCAGGACAACTATTCGCATTCGCTTCGAAGAGTTCTCCGAGGCCTGCATTATCAAAAACATCCTAAGGATCAGGCTAAACTCGTGACTGTTTTGCGAGGCGAAATCTTCGACGTTGCGGTGGATATCCGTCGCGGCTCCCCGACTTATGCCCGATGGGTGGGACAGGTACTCTCCGCCGAGGATTGTCGCCTGCTTTATATCCCGGTGGGCTTTGCTCACGGTTTTTGCGTACTGAGCGAAGCGGCGGATGTGCTTTATAAAGTTACGGCAGAATATGCTCCGGAGCTGGATCGCGGCGTCATTTGGAACGACCCCGAGCTCGGTATTCGTTGGCCCATCAACGATCCGACGGTTTCGCCGAAAGATGCCGAGCTTCCGCCGCTGCATTTAGCCGACAACGATTTTTTATACCAAAGAAGAAGTCCGTGAAAGGCATCTCGTTTACAGGCGCTGGTCTCTTCTCCGGAAGCCGCTGGAGGAGAGCTTCAACGTGATGCGCGTCGCCGTCATCGGTAACACGGGCCAGTTAGGGACCGATCTTCTGAATGCCTTGGTGGAAGCCGGCAGTTATGAAGTTTTCGGACTCAGTCATCGGGAAATCGAATGCACCGATCCTGCTTCGGTAGAGAAGAGATTGAAAACGTTGCGCCCGGACGTCGTGGTTAATTGTGCCGCTTTTGTCCGGGTTGATGAATCTGAAGACCGTCCGGAAGAAACCTTTCGGGTAAACAGTCTGGGCGCCCTCCATGTGGCACGGGCTTGCGCGGAGATCGATGCACTCTGTGTTTATATCAGCACCGATTATGTCTTTGATGGCGAAAAAGGATCTCCGTATACGGAGAGCGACGCCCCTCATCCGATCAACGTTTATGGAGTCTCAAAACTCGGGGGAGAATATCTCGTTCAAGAGACTTGCCCCCGTTGGCTTATCGCGCGATTGGCGAGCCTATTTGGAAAGGCGGGCTCCAGCGGCAAAGGTGGAAACTTCGTGGAAACGATCTTGGCCAAAGCGAAGAGCGGCGAGCCATTGAGATTAGTCGACGATATACGGATGTCGCCCACTTACACCCGAGACGCGGCGCAGGCCTTGGAAAGACTCCTTCGGGAGAGGACTCTAGGACTTTTTCATTTGGTGAATGCCGGTCATTGCACCTGGTATGAGTTTGCCTGCCAAGCGATGGAAGTCGTGGGTCTCCAGCACAGAATAGAGCCGATATCTGCTTTAGAGTACCCGATGAAGGCGCGTCGGCCAAAAGATTCGAGTTTGGAAAGTAGGAAACTCAATCCCTCTGTGAAGGAATGTCTTCGCCCCTGGCGGGAGGCCTTAAAGGCCTACTTGAAGGAGAAGGGTTATCTCTCCTCCCACGGCTAAAGATCCCCTATTCTCTAAGATCTGAGTAGTCGGCCTTAGGAAAATATGCTATAGAATGGTCCTACGTTCGAAGAATAAGCTTAGTCTTTAAGAATCTCCCCAACAACTAATCCATGAATCTGCATGTCCTCGTCACTGGCGGTGCTGGTTATCTCGGTTCGGTGTTGTGCGAGCGTCTGCTCGCCGCTGGATACCGGGTAACGACCGTGGATGACATGATGTACCAGCAGCGAAGTCTGCTACACCTCTGTGCGAACCCGCACTTCGATTTTGTGTCCGGCGACGCACGGGATAGAGAGCTGATGCGTCGTCTGGTGAAGGAGGCCGACGCGTTAATTCCGTTGGCCGCCATCGTAGGGGCGCCGGCGTGCGATCGCGATTCGTTGCTGGCGCGGTCAGTCAATCTGGAAGCCGTTCGATTACTCAATAGCTTGCGTAGCCCGCAGCAGATGGTCATCTACCCTACGACCAATAGCGGTTACGGCACACAGTCCGGCGACCTTTTTTGCACCGAAGACACCCCACTGGAGCCGATCTCGCTTTACGGCCAGACAAAAAGTCAAGCTGAGGCAGAGCTGTTAGAGGCGCCCAACGTGATCACGTTAAGATTGGCCACCGTCTTCGGAATGTCTCCTCGCATGCGTCTTGACTTGTTGGTCAACCACTTCGTCTATGCCGCGGTTACGGATGGCTACATCGTCATTTTCGAGAAGGACTTTAAGCGCAACTACATCCACATTCGCGATGTGGCCGATTGCTTTGTCCATTGTATCGAGAACTTTAAACGAATGGCGGGACGGCCCTATAATGCCGGCTTGGACGCCGCCAACCTTTCCAAGGAAGAGTTGGCGTTGAAGATCAAGGAGTACGTGCCCAGTTTCTATGTTCACTTCGCCCAGGTAGGATCAGATCCGGATAAGCGCAATTACATCGTTTCTAATCAAAGATTGCGCGAAGCGGGTTTTGAAGCCCGGCGCTCGCTGGACGATGGGATTGGGGAGTTACTCAAAGGATATCGGATGATGGGACGCGCTCGGTTTAAGAACGTTTGAAGGCGAGGCGAGTGCCATCAGAAATCTCACGTTCAAACGTGCGACGACCAGCAGCCGTGCTTGAACTTACGGCGGTGACCGCAGCGATACTTGCTGGGGGGCTGGGAAGCCGGTTGCGTCCCGCGGTGTCAGGTCGTCCCAAGGCGCTTGCCAAGATTGGAGAAAGACCGTTTCTCACATATCTATTCGATCAGCTTGTTGCGGCGGGTGCGAGAGATGTCGTGCTGTGCACAGGATATCTAGGCGATCAAATACGAATGATATTCGGTGAATCATATGATACGCTCCGTCTTAACTATTCCCACGAGTCTACTCCACTAGGAACTGCAGGTGCCCTTAGATTGGCATTGCCGTTGTTCAACTCCAATCCTCTACTGGTGATGAATGGCGACTCGTATTGCGACGCAAACATCAGCGAGTTTTGGTTTTGGCATGGCAGGCGGCACTCCAATGCGACGTTGCTGCTAACCAAGATTTTCGATACCAAGCGTTTTGGGCAGGTGAAAGTCGATACCGACGGAAAGGTAACCGACTTTAAAGAGAAGGGCAGTGGGCCGGGCTCGGGTTGGATTAATGCGGGCATCTACTTGCTGAATCGTGATTTGCTTGAAGAAATTCCCGTGAATCGGGCTGTGTCTCTAGAGAGAGAGGTTTTCCCGGCATGGATCGGTCGTGGCCTTTATGGCTACCAAAGTGAAGCACGGTTTATGGATATTGGAACGCCGGAAGCCTATGCCAGCGCCCAATCGTTTTTCGCTACCGGTTTGTCAAGATGAAGAGGCGGCAATTCGTAGTTCTGGACCGAGACGGGACGATCATCGTCGAGCGGCACTATCTTTCCGATCCGCTTCAGATTGAAATTCTTCCAGGAGCAGTTAGCGGTCTTCGTCAACTGCTCGCGATGGGACTCGGGTTAGTGGTAGTTACGAATCAGTCCGCGATCGCGCGCGGGTTCTTCGACGAGGCTCATTTGGATCTAATTCATCGACGGCTGTGCGACCTTTTGGAAGCCGAAGGAATCCGGCTCGCGGGAATCTATTTTTGCCCCCACCTACCGGACGATGATTGCTCCTGCCGCAAGCCGAAGCCCGGGCTTGTCGAGCGAGCGGCCAGTGACTTCGATTTTGATCTCCAAGCAAGCTTTGTGATTGGCGACAAGCCTGCCGATATCGAAATGGGGAAGCGAGTGAGAGCGACTACGTTTCTGGTGCGCACGGGTTATGGCGCTGACTTTGTTGGCGACCCGACGATCAATCCAGACTACATAGTCGACGATCTTGGGGCAGCGGCGCAAACGATTCAGCGTCTGCTTGATGCCAATGAGCGGAGAGCGGAGCCATGATCATTAGCAGGACGCCATTTCGTGTTTCTTTTTTCGGCGGCGGAACCGACTACCCTGCGTGGTACCGCACCTACGGTGGAGCGGTGCTGGCAACGACCATTGACAAGTATTGCTATCTTAGCTGCCGTTATCTACCGCCCTTTTTTGAGCACAAGATTCGCGTCGTTTATTCGAAAATCGAGAATTGCCATAGCGTGGAGGAAATCGCTCACCCGGCGGTTCGTGAGATATTGCGCTACTGTAGAATCGATCGCGGCGTGGAAATTCATCACGATGGCGATCTGCCCGCCCGGAGCGGAATGGGCACGAGTTCCTCTTTCACCGTGGGACTGTTGCATGCTTTGTATGCCCTCAAGGGACAGATGCCGTCCAAGGGGCAACTTGCCGGAGAAAGCATCGTTATCGAGCAAGAGATTCTCAAGGAAACCGTTGGATCCCAGGATCAAGTATTGGCGGCCCACGGCGGTTTTAATCATATTATCTTCCATACTAGCGGTGAAATCACGGTCAAGCCGGTGACGGCAACGGCTGCACGACTGAATGAGCTCAATCGTCACTTGATGCTGTTTTATACGGGGATCAGGAGGACAGCATCCGATGTTGCCGAAAGCTACGTTAATGGTCTGGACGATAGAGAAAGGCAACTCCGAATTATTGGTGACCTGACGAACGAAGGCGTATCGGTGCTTTGCGGCAAGAGTAAAATCTCTGTGTTTGGCGAACTGCTTCATAACGCTTGGCAGGTAAAGCGGGATCTCAGTCCTAAGGTTTCGAATTCGGACATTGAGGAGATCTACGCGGAAGCTATGTCAGCCGGGGCGATGGGTGGAAAACTGTTGGGTGCCGGCGGGGGCGGGTTCATTGTTTTTTTCGTGTCGCCTTCCAAACACGCAACCGTCAAGCGGAGACTCAATAAGTTGATTCATGTTCCTTTCAAGTTCGAGTCCTCGGGTAGCCAGATCATCTTTTTTGATCCGGAACAGGATTATTCTAAAGAGGAGAAGGCTCGGATATTTCAACCTGACTTGGTCTTTCGGGAACTCTCGAGCAAGGCCATCAGTTAAACCGTGGATCTAACAGATCGTATCTACGTTGCCGGCAGCGAGACTCTTGTCGGAAAAGCGTTGCTGCGTCGATTGGATTCGGCCGGCTATTTTAATGTTGTTGATACCTCGTCCGTGGAGCCGGATCTAACCGATGGTGCGAGCGTCAATGCTTATTTCGAAGCCACGAGGCCGAATTATGTCTTTCTGGCGGCGGGAAAGTCGGGAGGTATTAGAGCCAATCAAAAGTATCCCGCCGACCTCATGCTCAATAATCTTCTAATTCAATGCCAGATCATTCGGAGCGCCCAACGGCATGGCGCCCGAAAACTCTTATACGTGGCAAGCTCCTGCAGCTATCCGCGATCCAGTCCGCAACCCATGCAAGTCAGATCCCTGATGACAGGGCCGTTGGAGTCTACGAGCGAAGCCTACGCGATGGCAAAAATTGCCGGCATCAAGCTATGTCAGGCGTACCAACAGCAACATGGTGCGGATATGATTAGCGTGATCCCAGGCGATGTCTTTGGACCCGGCGATGATTTCGGCTTGGAAGATTCCCATGTAATCGCCGCTCTAATTCGCAAGATGCATCAGGCAAAAATCGATGGAGTGCCAACAGTCGAAGTTTGGGGATCAGGTTTGCCTCGGCGGGAATTTATCTTTGTCGACGATGTTGCCGACGCTGCCATCTTTTTGATGCAAAGCTATAGCGATCCGACTCCCGTTAACTTGGGGAACGGGTCGGAGATATCGATTAAGGATATTGCCGAGCTGATTCGAAAAGTGGTTGGCTACAATGGCCAGTTACGATTCGATTACACAAAACCGGATGGTATGCCCTTAAAGGCGCTTGATTCCAGTGAACTCATGGCGATGGGGTGGCGGCCAAAAGTTTCCCTTGAGAGAGGGTTGGAAGAAACCTATCGCTGGTTCCTCGATACCACCAAAGATGATGTCTAAAGCTATATACGAGCGTTTTTACCGATCGCTATACAGGATTCGGCGGGTCGAGGAGGAGATTGCGCGAATCTACCCCAGCGACAAGATCAAGAGTCCGGTGCATCTTTCCATTGGACAGGAAGCGGTCTCCGTTGGAGTTTGCGAAGCTTTGCGGCCAGACGATGTAGTTTTCGGCACGTACCGAAGCCATGCTTATTACTTGGCAAAGGGAGGCGATCTCAAGAAAATGCTCGCCGAGCTTTACGGCAAGGCTACAGGCTGCGCCAAAGGTAAGGGCGGGTCCATGCATCTGATCGATGCGGCTCATGGGGTTATGGGCGCTTCCGCCGTAGTGGGAACGACTATTCCAAACGCGGTCGGTTATGCTTACGCTTTAAGGCTTCAAAGAAAAGACTCCGTTGTAGTCAGCTTCTTCGGCGACGGGGCGACAGACGAGGGAGTTTTTTACGAAAGTCTGAATTTTGCCGCACTGAAGCAACTGCCGATCATTTTTATCTGCGAAAATAATTTTTACGCAATTCATACACATTTACTGAGTAGACACAAAGACGCTAATTTATGCGGGCGGGTAAGAGCTTACGGTATTCCAGCCGAACAGATTGACAACAACGACATCCTCAAAATCAATGAACGGGTGAAGGGTGTTGTTGACCTGTTGCGCGCCAAGCAGGGTGGGCCGTTTTTCTTCGAGTGTTTGACCTATCGATGGAAAGAGCACGTCGGCCCAAACGACGACTTCCACTTAGGCTATCGTAGCTATGAGGAAGCTCGAACATGGGTAGAGGGGGATCAGGTTCGGCGGCTCGCAGCTCTCATTGCGCCCCAAAGTCGTGAGCGCATAGAAACCCAGGTGGAGGAAGAAATCCGCGCAGCCATTGTTTGTGCTGAGGACGAACCCTTCCCCGAGGCGCAAGAGTTGCTGACCGATGTGACCGGAGACTAAGAGTGGAGCGAATTTTATCTTACGTGGACGCGATTCGTGAAGCCACGGATCAACAAATGGCGGAAGATCCTTCCGTCGTCGTGTTTGGGCTCGACGTCGATGATCCTAAAGCCATACAGGGAACGACCCGGGGGTTAGCGGAGAAGTATGGCCCGGAGAGGGTTTTTGGCACCCCGCTTTCCGAGGAAGCGATGACCGGCGCGGCCATCGGTATGGCGCTGGCTGGCCTGCGTCCCATACATATCCATATCCGGATGGATTTTCTCATGCTGGCGATGAACCAGCTGGTCAATGTCGCGGCCAAAAGCCGCTACATGTACGGTGGACAAGTTCATGTGCCGATGGTGGTTCGGTGCATGATCGGAAAAAGTTGGGGCCAGGGAGCGCAGCATTCGCAAGGTCTCCATTCCTTTTTTATGCATGTCCCGGGGCTGAAGGTAGTCGCTCCTACGAATCCATACGATGCCAAAGGTTGTCTGATACAGGCGATCCGGGATAATGACCCTGTGATCTACGTCGAGCATCGCATCCTTCACTTTCAAAAGGGAATCGTGCCAGAGGAGCGGTACGGGATTCCCCCTGGAAGGGCACGGGTGTTGGAGGAGGGGAGAGACGTCACATTAGTCGGCATTTCCCACATGCTGACGGAATGTCTGAGAGCGCGGTGTTACCTTGAGACCATCAATGTCCATGCGGAGGTGATCGACCCGATTTGGTTGAGTCCTCTCGATATCGAGACAATCGTCAAGTCGGTCAAGAAGACCGGGCGGTTGTGCGTTGTCGATAACGGCTGGACTACGTGCGGTGCCAGTGCCGAGATCGTGACCCGAGTGATTGAACGCTTGCAAGGCGAAAGGGAAGTCGTCGTCCATCGCATGGGGTACGCGCCCGCTACTTGCCCCCCGACACCTTCGCTCGAAGATCTCTATTATCCGAACGCCCGCACGATTGCATCGGCGGTTTACGATTTGGTCAAAGGAGGCCGGAACCACTGGCTGCCGGAAGAGCGCGAAGGGCTTCAAGAGATGGAGTTCCGGGGTCCGTTTTAACAGCGACGGTGAACACCGCCAAAAATCTTGATTGGCCCTTGATGAAAAACAATATCTCAAGGGCGGACCTCGCCGGCGTTATCGATTTCCTTCGGCAGGATGATCCAGTTCTCACTCAATCGAATCAAGTGGAGGAGTTCGAGAGGGAATGGTCGGCCTGGCTCGGCGTAAAACACAGCGTTTTCGTAAACTCCGGTTCCTCAGCCAATCTGTTAACGATCACCGCCCTTCGAGAACGCTACGGTTTGGGGGAGATCATCGTTCCGACGTTGACCTGGGTATCGGATATCGCTTCCGTTATTCAGTGCGGCTTCAAACCTGTTTTTGTTGATATTGATCGGCGCACCCTGGGAATGGATAACGCGCAGGTCATTCAAAAGATAACACCCCAGACTAAGGCGGTCTTTTTGACGCACGTGCTGGGGTACAACGCCCTCAGTCGGTCTCTGGTAGACGAATTGGAGGCGCGCAGAATTCCCCTTGTCGAGGATGTTTGCGAGTCTTACGGAGCGACTTTTGCCGGCCGAAAACTGGGCACCTTCGGGCTCATGGCCGACTTCTCTTTCTACTACGCGCACCATTTGACAACCGTCGAAGGAGGAATGATATCAACCAACGATTCGGACTTGTACGAGACTCTTCGGATGCTTCGCTCCCATGGAATGGTACGAGAGTCCAGCTCTGATGAATTGCGGCATTCCTACGCGGAGAGGCATCCGGACTTGAACCCAGATTTTATCTTTGCCTTTCCCGCCTATAACGTGCGGAGCACGGAGATAAACGCAGTTATGGGGCGGTCACAAATCAAGCGACTCGATGAAAACAATAAGCTTAGAACCGAGAATCTCGCCCTGTTCTTGGAAAGTTTGGATCCCACCAAGTATCGGACCGATTTTGAAACCGCCGGCAGCTGTAACTACGCGTTCACCCTCGTTCTCAAACGGCCAGATCCGGTGTTTTCCAACCAGGTCATGGAGACACTCCGTGAACATGGCGTTGAATATCGTCGGGGCACCTCCGGAGGGGGAAACCAACTACGACAGCCTTATTTGAGGCGGCTGCTTGGCGAACCGGATCTTAGCCAGTTTCCGAACGTGGATCATGTTCATTTTTACGGTTTTTACATTGGCAACTATCCTGGATTGGAGCGTGAGAAGATCCTCACCTTGTGTTCTCTGTTGAACAGTATTAGGGAGTGACGAGTCTGCCGATGGTTCAAATATTTTTTTGGAGTTAAATTCATCGATATGGCAAACCGCAAATTGGACCTGGTTTTAGTTAACCCGGGTAATCGAAGAGAGGTGTTCCAGTCGCTAGCAGCGGATTTAGCCGCTATTGAGCCCCCCGTTTGGGCAGGTTTGATAGCCACGTTTATCCGTGCCCGCGGCTTTGCAGTCCAAATCGTGGACGCTGAAGGGGAGGGGCTAAGCTTTCATGAAACCGCCCATCGCATTATCGATATGGATCCCACCCTCGCAGCGGTCATCGTCTACGGTCACCAACCTTCCGCATCGACACAGAACATGCCGGCGGCGGGGGATCTCTGTACGATCCTCAAGGAGAGAGCGCCCAATCTTAAGACAATCCTGGTGGGAGGCCATGTGGCGGCGCTACCGGAACGTACTCTGCTCGAAGAGAATGTTGATTTCACGTGCGACGGTGAAGGACCGCATACGATCCTCCAATTGCTTCAAGCTCTGACGAACAAGGAAACCGATCTCCGAAAAGTCGGTGGACTGCTGTACCGGAGCGGCGGTACGATTGTCCGGTCTGGGCCAGCGCCTCTGGTTAGCGACTTGGATGTTGAAATGCCGGGCATCGCTTGGGACCTTTTGCCGATGCAGAACTATAGGGCGCATAATTGGCATTGTTTCGGTGATTTGGT
>JAHKKJ010000132.1 GCA_020027655.1 Deltaproteobacteria bacterium
AGGCGAGACCGGAACTGGACCCCCGATTAAAACATTCGGGGGTGACGCCTTTGGGATAAATTCTCATCGCTATGTTCTGATACCCCGTCAGCTTGCTGCAGGGTAGTTCATTGGCCGCGAGAGCCTAGGACTTTTTGACCAGGGCTTGAGGGGCTTGCTGCTCGATGACCTTGACGACCGTGCCGGGATAGCTTCGCTTTTCAAATTGGAGGACAAAATATTTGGCTTTGACAGGGTCGCCTTTGTTGTCAAAGGTGATGGAGCCGGTGACGCCTTTGAAGTTCTTCAACTTCCGGACTGCAGCCGACACTTCCGCGCGACTCGGTTTCTTACCGCCGTTGGTTTGCAGGGTTTGTTCGATGGCTTTAATGCCGACCAAGGCTGCGTCGTAGCCGTACATGGCGAAGGACTCGACTTCCTTGCCGAAGCGCTGCTTGAATTTCGTGGCGAAGGCGGCGGACTCCGGGTAGGCTGCGGGCGGCCCGGCCACCGTGGTGTAATAGCTACCCACCACTTGGGCACCGGCGATCTTTACCATCTCCGAAGAGTCCAGGCCATCCGGTCCCATGAACGCCGCTTTCACGCCTTTTTCACGCATCTGCTTTAACAGCAACCCGCCCTGATGATAGATGCCGCCGAAATAGACCAGGTCGGGATTCTTCGCTTTCATCGGCGTGATGATCGGTGAAAAGTTGGCGCGCTCTTCGGTGCCGTCATAACCCAAAACTTTCAAACCTAGCTTGTTGGCCTCGTTGCGAAAGTTATCGGCTACTCCCTGGCCATAGAGGGTTTTGTCGTGGATGATATAAACGGATTTAAGCTTGAGATCCTGAGCGGTGAATCTGGCGCCGACCGGGCCTTGAACATCGTCCCGGCCGCAGACTCGGTTAACGTTGGCGTAGCCTCGATCCGTGATTTCCGTCGCCGTGTTGGCAGGCGAGATCATGGCCAGCATCGCATCCTTATAGACCTCCGAAGAGGGAAGAGCGACACCGGAATTGAAATGGCCCACTAAAACCAGCACGTTCGGATCGGCAACGATGTTTCTGGCGTTGGCGACGCCAACCTCGGGTTTGGCTTGATCATCGTAGGGCACGAATACCAGGTCAAAACCGAGGGCCTTGAAAGGCTTGGTTGCTTCCTCAACCGCTAACTGGGCTCCCAGCTTCACATGCTCGCCCAAAGCGGCTTGCTCTCCGGAAAGCGGTGCCTGAACGGCAATCTTGATGGTTCCTTTTTGCGCCCAGACTGCAGCTGGCAGCAAGGTCAAAAAGACGAAGAAACTTGACAGAAGGATGCGCTTAAGCACGATAGGGACTATCTCCTTTGGTTGAGATGGCCCATGCTAACAAATCCTCGTGAGCAGTGCCACTGCTTTCTTAACCGTAGATTTACTATTAATTAATCAGCCTTTCGACAATGGATATGAATTGGCAAACCGGTACTCACACTAAGGCAGTTCTTTGCGCTGCCGTGCTTAATGTTTAGCGGCGGCTTTTTCTTCTTTGATCAATTCGTGGATAAGCCGTGGCACACCGCCACAGCTGAAACACCGCGGCGGGTGGTATTTGGTTTCCCCCTCTGGGTAACGCATGAAGCGTTTGTAGAAAGGCTTTTCCGTTCCTACAAAGTCATCGTAATAAAAAGCCAGCTTGCCGCACTCGCTGCATTGTAAGTACTTCGCCATCGTACTCCTCGTTACTGCTTACTTTTTCAAATAGGTCAGTGAGTTGAAAGTATTTCAAAACGGCGCTGCCTTTTCAATCTGCTTTTATGGCTGCCCCCCTATTTTTGTTGCAAGGGCTGCAAATCCCCTCTAGAATCGGGGGCACTGCTCGGTTGTCAAGGAGGCGATGACGATTCATGAGCTGATGGGTGAGAGGCAGCTTCGAGCAAAATGCCACATCGCTAATCAACCGCTAGATACCGAACATTTAAAAAGAGGAGGAATAGACAATGGCAATACGGCTGTTTCAGTCTCAGACTTCGATGTTTTGCGAGAAAGTCAGAATTGTTCTCGCGATGAAAAAAGCTCCCTATGACATCGTCGATGTGCGAAAAGACGAGCGTAAATCGCTCATCGAATACACGGGGCAAAGAAAAGTTCCCTCGATGGACTACAACGGTGAGTGCATTATTGACTCCACGGTGATCTCGGTCCGACTGGAGAAAGATCATCCAGGGAACAGTATCTATCCCGACGGCGCGTCGAATAAAGGGCTCTGCTTGGCGCTGGAAGATTGGTCCGATGAAGTGGTGATTCATGCCAATCATGCCATTCGCCGGGCCGAGACTCCTGAAGCACGCAAGAAAGCCGAAGCAGAGTGGGATACTCACTTTAACACTTTGGATCAAATGTATTCCGGGAAGAAATTTATCTTTGATCGAATGACCATCGCGGACATTTCGATTTTTTCCCAGCTTCACTATCTTTACACTACCGTCAAATACGAAATTCCAGCGAAATATAAGAACCTCAACGCCTTCATGGAAAATATGCGCCAGACGCTGAAACTGAAATCTCTTTCCGAGAGCTTCGAAGCTCAATCGTTATAAGATCGGAGAGATGAAAAAGCGAGTCGGGATCCCACGACTTGGCCATTGTCGCATGCCAACCAGGGCTTGCCTGCCGAGCCCTGGTTGGACGTGATCTTAAACGCTTTGATCTTTATTGCGGAAAAATCCTACAAATAGACGCCAGTGTCACAAAGCCGGGAGAATGGCATTTAGGCCCGCATTCCCTTCCATCAGATGGCGATTCAAACCGGGTAGTCGTTGGGCATGATGGAAGATCGCTTCTCCGTCTTGCTGTTTCGTACTTGCTTAGTCGGTTGCCTGCTCGGTATCGTTGGCACGATTTACTTTTTGCTGGGACTGGCGGGATATGTGGGCAGTTCGTTGCTGAATCTATTTGTAGCCGCCAGTCTTGTCGCTGCAACAGTCTTCTTCCTCGCAGAATTTATCGGAGTCCTATGGGAGACCAATTGGGTCGGACGGATCCTTTGGCTATCCATTTTCGTCATTCTCGGAACTGAGATCATCCTCTGCCTCGTCCCGCCGACGGCTCGCGACGAACTCACGCACCACCTTGCGATCCCCCAGCTCTATGTGCGTGCCGGGAGGATCATCGAGGTCCCGATGGCGCCGTATTCCTATTTCCCCATGCTGCTCGACATGCTTTACACGCCCTGGGTCTACTGGGGGTATGATTCGGTTCCAAAACTCATCCATGGCCTGTTCGCTTTTCTTACCGGCCTATCCCTGTACGCCTATTTGTCCCGACGGATGAACGCAGTTTATGGTCTCCTCGGTTTCTTTTTTTTCATCTCAGTGCCGTCGGTGCTTCGCTTGAGTCACTGGGCCTACGTCGACCTCGGTACAGCCTTCTACACGACAGCGGCACTGTTGTGCATTCTTCGCTGGCGCGAAGGAAAGGCGTGGGGGCAATGGTTGACTATGGCTGCCTTGTCGGCCGGATTCGCGGTAGCCACGAAGCCCAATGGGTTGGTTGCATGGCTACTATTATTTTTTCTATTTGCCTGGTTGGCGGTTAGACAAACTGAACGAGGCTTCGGCAAGATTCTCTCCAAATGCGTACTCTTCGTTGCCGCCGGCGCATTGCCGTTTCTCCCCTGGCTGGCCAAAAATTGGCTCCAGACGGGCAATCCTTTTTTCCCCTTGCTGGGCGGTTTTTTCCCCGCAAAGACGGGAGTCGAGGGCGGCGGCGTGAGTTACGTTAGTCTGGGAGTCTTCGCCAAGCGCGAACTTCTCTACGGCGAGAGCTGGTGGCAAATCATGGCGCTGCCGCTGCGGCTATTTTTCTTTGGCCGCGACGACGACCCTCAATATTTCGATGGTGTGCTGGGGCCAAGTTTGGTTCTTCTGCTGCCGTGGGCGTTCAAGGGCAAATGGCTCGAGGAAAAAAAGCTTCTGATTAGCTTCGCGGTTCTGTTCTTTGTGTATGCCTTGTTTCTCGTTGATCTGCGCGCTCGCTATATTCTGCCTATCGTACCGCCGACGGTGATATTACTTACCTACGGCGTTTTTAATGTTTACTTGCGTATCAAACGGCCCGCCTACCTCTTCGCGGCTTTGCTTGGTTTCGCCGCCTTCAACGGGTATTACCTCTGCCGGTATTTTCAAGACGTAGCACCGTTACGCTACGTGATCGGGCAGGAGACCCGAGCGGCCTACTTGACACGTGCGCTGCCTGAATATCCCGCTTTCCAATACATCAATCGGGAACTTTCACCGACCACGAAAATTTATCTTCTCTTTGTCGGGCGAAGGGGGTATTATTGTGAGCGAGAATATTTTCATGACGGCGGCGAGCTTCCCGGTTTCCTTCTTAGGGCAATCCAATCAGCGAAAGAACCGGCGGACGTAGCTCGCCGGCTCAAAGCAAGACACTTGACCCATCTCTTGGTAAGAGACGAGCTCCTCATAAGATTCCTACGCGATAATTTGGACCCGGCCCAACAAAGGCTATGGGTCGATTTCACTACCAACCATCTTCAAAGTGTGTTTCGCGGTCGCGGCTATTCGGTTTTGCAGCTCCATGGCTAGTGGTTGTGAAATCTCGATTATCATTCCGGTCTTCAACGAAGCGGGAAGGCTTTTGGAGTTGTTGAACAATATCCGAGCGCTGCAACTGGCAAGCTCAGAAATCATCGTGATCGACGACGGTTCCACGGACGGGAGCGCGGACGCGGCGATGGCCGGGCGCGCGAATGTGATCCGTCACCCCTACAACATCGGCAATGGAGCGGCCATCAAGAGCGGCATTCGTGCTGCTCGTGGAAGGCTCCTTGTCTTAATGGACGGTGACGGCCAGCATCGGCCGGAGGATATCCCGAAGCTGATAGCCGAATCGCGCAATTACGACATGGTCGTCGGCGCGCGAGCGAAGGGATCAAAGCGGAGGTTTCATCGTTATGCCGCCAATGTCGTTTATAATCTTTTCGCGTCCTACGTGACCCGTTTCAAAGTCAAGGATCTGACCTCAGGATTCAGGCTGCTCTCGCGGCTCGATGCATTGCGGTTTATTGATCTGTTACCCAACACATTCTCTTATCCGACGACTTTGACGCTGGCGTTCTTGCGCTCGGGACTCACCGTCAAGTATGTCCCCATTCAAACCCTGTACCGCGCTGGACAAAGCAAGATAAGCTTGGTTACCGACGGCGTCCGGTTCTTGTTAATCATCACAAAGATCGCCACGCTGTTTTCTCCGTTCCGAGTGTTTTTGCCAGTGAGCATTTTCTTTTTTATTGGGGGTATGACCAACTACATCTATACTTATGTGACCACACATCGTTTCACGAATATGTCTGTATTCTTGCTGACTACCGCCGTTATCATTTTCATGCTGGGCCTAATCTCCGAACAGATAGCATTGCTGCGGATGGAGCGGCTTTCATCTCTATCCGGCCACATTGCGGAAGGAGACGAGTGAATTCGTTCGCACCGTCCCGGCGCATCCAGATGGAGTCGGCGGAAACGCCTTTTCTGCGGGGGTGGTTGTCTACAACGCGGCAGAGGAACTCGAAAACGTTCTGGGCTTGCGCTTGATGCTCAAGACGACTGATGGTTCCGTCTATCAGGCTCGCTGAGCCTGATAGGGCAACGGATCTGGATCCTCTATAATAAGAAATAAAGATGTGGCGTCAGACGAAGCGATGACTGAAAAAGAGCGCCTGGAACATGGAGCGATCCGCGACTACTATAATCGCGTTTACCACCGCGATGCCGGTGTCGAGGCCAAGGTCTCCCATCATCTGCGCCGATTGGCGTGGCGCTTTCAGCCCTGGCAGGGCAAGCGGCTTCTCGATGTCGGTTGCGGAAGCGGGACGTGGTTGCGTGCTGCGGTCGATCTTGGTGCCGTTCCCGCCGGAGTGGACATTTCTCAAGTGGCGCTCGACGCTTGCAAGCGGGCACTGCCGTCGGCGGAGCTTCATTGCGGTCCAGCGGAGAGCCTTCCTTTCACCGAAGGCGAATTTGATTTCATCTCCTGCCTCGGCGCGCTGGAGCATTTTCTGGAACCCCAGGCGGCGCTCTGTGAGATGATTCGCGTGGCCAAGCCGGGGGCGTTGTTCCTGTTGCTCGTGCCGAACGCCGGCTTTCTTACCCGGCGATTGGGTTTTTACTCGGGCACTCAACAAGCGGGTGTTCGTGAGGAAGTGCGATCGTTGCGGGGCTGGCAGGAGCTGTTCGAATCCGTCGGGCTCCGCGTCTGCCGGCACTGGAGGGATCTGCACGTGCTGTCGCCGTCATGGATTTTTCGCGGGCCATGGTACGGTTGGCCGCTTCGAGCGGGTCAAACGCTGGCGTTGCCGTTTTGGCCGCTCTCGTGGCAATACCAGGTCTATTATCTGTGCGCCATCAAAGAGTAGCGCGCCTTCGCATGAGTATTTTGATTGTCACCTGGAACTATCCGCCGCACCGCGGCGGAATCGAGAGCCTAATCCATCAGCTATGTGCCGAGCTGAGTAAGAAACAATCCGTATTCGTCGTCACCGCCCGCGCGGCCTCGAACGAGTCTTCGAAAGAAAATATCTTTCGCGCACCGTGCGGTGGGCTTCTGGCGTTCGGGCTCTATGCGCTGTGGCAGGGTGTGATTTTGCTGTGGCGCAATCCCGGCATCGCCGTTGTCTTCGGCGGCAGCGTGCTTACGACACCATTGATATTGCTGCTCGGGCGATTATTCAAACGAAAGGCGATCGTGCAGGCCCATGGGCTGGATTTGGTCTATCGAAGCTTTTTCTATCAGATCCTGTGTGTTCGCTGGGTCAAATATTGCGACCGAGTCATAGCCAACAGCACGTCTACGGCGTCGTTGGCGAAAGAGAAGGGCGCCAGCGCCGCTTCGGTCTCGGTGATCCCCCCTGGCGTACAGCCGGAGCGGTTCCAATCGTCCGACGTCGCCGACGTCAGCAAACGGAAATTTGGTTTGGATGGAAAACGCATCATCCTTTTTGTCGGGCGACTCGCGAAGCGAAAGGGCGTTAGGGAGTTCTTACAACATGCGCTTGGGCGGATCGCGAAGGAAATTCCAGATGCCTGTTTGGTCGTCGTCGGGGACAATCCGGCAGAGTCGTTGACCCACCGGAACGATACGATTGGGGAGATCGAAGCGGTGATTTCAGAAACGGGTTTGCCGCGCCACGTTCGACTACTCGGTGGGTTGCCTGACGAAGATGTCATCGGACTCTATCAAGCCTGTGATCTGGTTGTTCTGCCGGCGCTACATAACGACAGCGATGTAGAGGGATTCGGGATTGTCCTCGTGGAAGCTGCGGCCGCTGGAAAACCAGTGGTGGCCACGAGGGTGGGTGGAATTCCAGATGCCGTCGAAGATGGCAAAACCGGTCTCTTAACCGAGCCTGGCGATTACGAACGCCTAAGCGACGCAGTCATCTCTCTGCTCAACAATGGCCAAACGAAACGAGTCATGGGTGAGGCTGCCATACGGAGAGTTCAGGACAAGTTTTGCTGGCCGAAGATTGCTGCCCAATACGAAGAAGAATTTGGGGTTTCTGTGTCTAACCAAAACTAGCGAGCGATCCCGGCAATCGGCTGTGTTCCGGTACTAGTCGTATCTCCCTGAATGACCTTTGCAAAAAAATCCTCCAGCTGTTTTGCTGAATCCGCCCAGGACGGCACTTCGATCGGAACGGTGATTCTGTTCTTGAGCTGGAGGAATGCCGTCTCGGCAAGGCTTTGGGGGTTCTCCGATTCGTAGAGGCATCGGGGGTAGTCACTCAAAAGTTCGTTCATACAGCCCACTGCCGCCGCAATAAGCGGAACGCGGCACGCCATAATTTCGTAGGCTTTTTGCGGAAAACTGAACTCGCCCTGAGCCGATTGCCGATAGCAGATGACGGCTAAATCCAGAGCATTGATGAAACAAGGTACCTTTTCATGGGGCAGAACACCGAGATCGTGAACGTTCGGCCCAGTTGGAATTCGTACGCCACGCTCGCGCGGACCTGCGATCGCTAAGTGAACGTCGTTGTCTTGGCGCGACATCAAATTAAAAGCTTTAAAAAGGGTATCTATACCACGACTACTATCCAGTGCGCCGGCGGTCCCGATTATCCTTGCGCCTTCAGGAAGGTTGAGTTGTCGCCGACATTCCTGCTG
>JAHKKJ010000133.1 GCA_020027655.1 Deltaproteobacteria bacterium
CACCGGCAATGGTCGAGGAGCCCGCCTAGAGCCGCTAGCCCGGAATTTTTCATAGTCCGACGAAAGCTCACGACAGAGTGTAGGCCGAGGAGGGGCTCGAAGGGCGCGGGCACAGGAGCGTAAGGCTGCGCCGACTTCTAAGGTGCCTGGCCATAGCTTGCGTTTCTTCCTTACCGTGCGCTCATCGGCAAATTTTCTGCTCTTAATTTACTGCGCACGGACAGAGAAATTTTTCTGCGGGAACTCTTGACAACGAGTGTCTCCGGAAATAAGCGAATTCTATGACTGCACCATTGATTCCCGCTGTCTGGTCTCCTTTTATCCTTAACTTATTCCTTCAGGTCTTTGATGGGCTGCTGAGCTACCACGTCTTGTCTGAGGGCGTACCTGAGGCGAATCCGCTTGTGAGTCGCGCCATATCCGAATGGGGTGTGGTCTGGGGTTTATTCTACTCGAAGACATTTGCCTGTGTTTTGCTTTTATTGATCTTTGCCTTGAGGAACAGACGACGATCCCTGACGATCAAAGCTTTTACCGTCACGGCGGCCGTGTATGGTTGCGTGTCGATTGTAAGCCTGAGTGTACTGTTGCTGCACTTCACACAGTGAAAAAAGGCAAAGTCGCATCGGCAGCAGACAGAGAAACTATCCAAGACATTGAAGCCCGCTGAGATCGGAATCCTCCCGTTATGGTTATCCGTATCGCATCCGTCGTCTTGAGCTTCGCGGGATTGCTGGCGTTGATCCTCGGCCTCCTCTTCTGGACCAACAGCGCTCTAAACCTAATTCAAATGCACATGTTGCTCGGTCTTTTGGCGGTGGGCGCCCTTTGGGTCATCGGTATCGGGCAAGCATTTTCCAAGGGTGGCAGCTGGTTACTCGGAGCCTGTGCTTTGGTAGTCGGGGCTGCCATGATCATCATCGGGCTGAATCAGTCAGCGCTCATGCTTGGCCCGTTTCACTGGATTGTCCAGATACTTCACCTGGTGCTCGGCTTGCTGGTCATCGGAATGGGTCATATCTGCGCTGCGCGCTATCGGAAAGTCACCACCAGCACAATGGCCAAGTAACGAGCGTTCATCTCCTAAGATTATGCCTTAGCTGAGCGTCACTTGTGTCTGCCCTTATCTTGCCAAGTTGTCACAGCCACAATAAAGTGCCCTTCAAGTCGCTAACCGGAGGTGGCCCGTGAAAAGATGGGGATTCAATCGTGGTTCATGCATGGTAGCTCTGTTTATTCTTGTCGGCTCGATTCGGACGGCAAATGCAGCGCCCATTGACGAACTCATCGCTGGTGCGAAAAAGGAGGGTGTCATCGAGCTCTATGCGCCGTCCACCTTGACTCCTCAAGGAGCCCAGCGATTGGGCGAAGCGTTCAATAAGCAATACGGCCTTAACCTCAAGCTGCATTTTAACCCTTCTGGTTCGATGACCAGAGATGTCGGCAAAATTGTTGCGATCGCCGCCTCCGGTCTGCCGCAAGAATGGGACGTCATGCTGGTTCATGACGGAGGCCATGCCACTCTCTGGCTGAAAAAACTCCATAAAACATTCGACTACACCAAGGTCGGTGTCGATCCGCAGGCGATTCAATACGATAGCGGCACGGTTATTTTAGCCAATCAATTCGTGCTGCCGGCCTACAACAAGCAGCTTGTACCGCCGCAGGACGTCCCCAAGAGTTGGCAGGATCTCCTCGACCCCAAGTGGAAGGGCGGCAAATTGGGTATGAGCACCGCCACTCACCACCTGGCCCGGCTGGCAACGCTCTGGGGCGAGAGCAAAACCACCGAGTACGTGAAACTTCTATCGCGACAAGAACCTCTCTTGGGAGAATTCGGAACGCTTTATACTCGCCTGCAGCTAGGTGAAATTCTGGTCACGATCACAATGACGGATAGCTTCACCCACCAAGCCAAACTGAAGGGCGCGCCGCTTGTGCATGCCGAAGAGGTAACACCGGTGATTTCTCCGGCATACAATGCCGGCGTGCTCAAGGGGTCGCCACACCCCAACGCGGGACATCTCTTCTCTGCCTTTCTCTCGACTCCGCCGGCGCAGGAAATATTGCAAAAGTTCGGCGGCCAAACTTCAGCCTTTGTGCCTGGGACACCGGCCTATAAATACGCCCAGGGCAAAAAGGTTATCTACATGAAACAGGAACAGGCCGAGATGGTGGACCGACTCACCACTGAATACGGCAAGATCTTCGGGTTTCAAAAATAGGCAGTGGTTTACGTGAGGCTCTCGGTCATCTGAATCTCGGCGGCTACGAGACAGTCTGAGCCTACGCAAGAGCCTATGACAGTTTAAAATAAGCGGGCAAGCATCACTTGCTGCTCGGCTCGCCACCCAGAGCTACATTGCGTCCGCCAGCCAACTCACGGCCGTTCGTGTATCCTTAAAGACGGCATTTTTGATCGCCCGGTTCGATAGAAACGTGCTCAGCACGCAGAGCTGGCGGTAGTCCTGTGGCTCTGGCTCAGAAACCAAAGCGACTCTGTTAGTAGGGGGCCACTGCTCAGGCCTTAGATTGTCAGCAAAAGTACGGATATCTCCCGGTTCCAGTTTGTACGTCGCGTCTTGGAGATCGATCAGAACCTTGCAATCAAGGAGGGAGCGGGTTGTGTTCACAACGTTGCGAAATATCTCTCTAAATCCCTCAATATCAATTGAACCGCGGGTGATTATTATCACGTGATTTCCCCGGTCCAAACCACTGAATAATTTAATTTGTAAATCCATTATGAACCTCCCGGAGATAGAGATAATGATTCGCAGAGTAATCGTCTTGACATTGGGCGACATTAGATTGACACCTGGCGCCTGAAAGCCGGATTTTTTTGTTAGGAATTTTTCTTGCCAAGTAAGCAAGCTAGCAATAAAACCCCGCGTCACGCGCAGAGTTGATCTTCCCTCAAAGGCGGGACTGAGGTCGCTCAGGCTTTGATCACTGGAGACATTCCATTTGCCATGACGGGAGGGAGCGGTGTGATCTCCTCCAATCTCGCCGGCTCGGGAACCATGATTCTCGCCGGGCTGGGAGGTCATCTCCTTGATTTACCCACCACTCTGAACCGCGCAGTCAACGCAAGCGAACCAGGAAGTATATCCAAACTGTCTGTCTGACCAAAATGTCCAACTTTGTCCTGAAATGCTCATCTATGGTCGTCGTTTTTCAGGCATCACAAGAAAGTTATTTAAGGAAAAACCCCTTTTTTCAATGGGTTATCGAAGGGATGAGACAGTCTTCCCGGCGGTATGAGAGTTGCTGAGTTTCCCGCCGAGTCCTACAGGGGCGAACTCGACTTCGTTAGCAGGAGGTCATTTTGTTCGACGAGATCGTGGAACTTCCAGGCACCGATGGAATCGCGGCTAAGGTCGACGGCAATGGCCAGTCCGGCGAGGCCACTGGAGACGACAAAAACTTAGCCGCCGATGCAGTTGAGCAACTTTCTCCTCAGAGTAACACGCATGCCAACCGTCTCTTGAAGCTATTGAACGAGTTAAGATCGTTTGCCGACCAAGCTTGTGACGCAGGTCTCAGGGAGACCGAGTGCGCCGATCACATCGAAGAGGCTAGAGAGAATGAGATCAACGGCCTGCGGTACCAACTCAAAGAGAAAGAGGAAGCCCTGCGGACACGAGAGGCAGACCTAGCCAAGCTTGAAGAAATGTCGAAAGAAAAGTTCGCAGAACTGGAAAGCCGGATTCGAGAACAGGAGAGTCAACTAAAAAATCGGGAGATCCAGTCGCAGCACCTCGTGTCCGAAAGAGATTTTCTTGTCAGCCGTTTAAAGGAAGCGGAGCTCGCTGCTGAGCAGGCGGAAGCTAAAGCCCACGAAATTACGGAACGCATGGAAGCGGAGCTTACCGACCTCAGGCTGCAGCTTGGAAAGCGTGAGGAATCTCTCGCCGCGAGGGATTTGGCTCTCAGTCGGTTCGAGGGAGATTTGCGAACACACATTCAAAACCTTCAACTTCGATTGCAGGGACACGGAAACTAGATTGGAAAGCCGGGGAAAGAGAACTTAGGCAAAAGCAAGAAGTCATTCATGCTGCCGCGGCCGGCGAAACGGAAATTGGTAAGTTGATTGACCGGCTCTTCGGAGGATAAAAACTTAGTGCGGAACTCTGTGAAAGCGATTACTGATCGGGCAATTACAAGATAAAGCGCGACACTCCACCAACGGCGGCAAAGTGTGGAAAAAAGTTCTCGGCTGGCGCAAGAAGAAGCGTCTTAGCCTGCGTGATGCACAGGCCCAGGAAAAAAACGACACTCTGCGCGCCGAGAGGTGAATCCTGAAGGCGAAGGCACTCGAGCACACGGCTGCATCGATTTCTTGGTGCTCGGCAATGATCTCCCTCCCTTCCCTGATGTCTGCTCTAAGCGAGGCGCCTGAAGACATCTTCAACGCACCGGATCATTGGCTTCGCCCGAAAGGGCTTACCCAAAAGCCACGCTTCACTCTTAATTATCCCAGCTAGCATTAAACCTCCGCTTCTCTCTGATAGTCGGAGTGAGTCGATAGATGCGCTATCGGATAAGCCGGGCGCGCGGCATAGCCAAGTATATGCCAACCATGGCCAGCGCGCCGACGATGCTCATCGAGGCCGCAGCCCACTGCGCTCCAACGAGGGTGGAGAATGCCCCGATGAGTATCCCCCCTGCCAACAGCACCACATGGGTCATATGAAAAACAGCCATTGTCCGGCCGCGGAAGTCGGAAGGCGAGTAGGTTTGAATCACCGTTTGCGCGAGGGCATGGGAGGTCACATGAACAATGCCCACGATCCCCATCAACACCAGTGAAAGTTCGAACCAAGGAGACGCCGCGAAGGCCACGATGATGATCCCATATAACGTCACCCCTCCCAGCATCAAGTTTAATCTTGGCAATCGGTCACCAAAGGACGCCAGGAGGACGGAGCTGCAGAGGGCGCCCACGCCCATCGCGCTTAGGAGGAGCCCCTGGCCCGTGGCCCCGACTTTGAGGATGTCACGCGCAAACACCGGCAAGAGGGTCATAAACGGAATGATAAACAGAGACGCGAAGACTACGATCAGGAGGCTTGCGCGAACGGCCTCGTTTTGCCAGCTGAACTTCCACCCTTCGATGATGCTCCGGCCTAAAGAGTTCGTGTGAGCCGGGTCACCGTGGGAGCGGGCGCGCGGCCGCTGGCCGGAACGTAACTGTACGGTCCAAATTGTCGCCAAGAGGTAAAAAATCGCCTGAGCCGTATAGGAACCGGCGGTGCCGCAGATGGCGATGAGAAAGCCCGCCAGAGCGGGACCTGTGCTACGAGCCACGTTAAACACGATCGAGTTGAGGCCGACAGCGTTGGTCAGTTGATTCAGTGGCACGGCATCACCGACCATGGCAGCTCTGGAGGGTTGCTGAAAAGTCCAGACAATCGACATACCGAAGGCGGTCACGTAAACGTGCCACGGCTGGATTCGGCCTGTAAGTATCAGCAGTGCGACCACGCCGTACAACAGCCCGTCCACAAGTTGGGCCACCAGCACCTGCATTTTGCGGGAATAGCGGTCGGCGGTGCTCCCCGCCAGGGGGCTGAGCAAGAGAATCGGTATGGCTTGAATTCCTCGCACCAAGCCCAGCTGGAACGCGGAGTCTGTCAGCTCGTAAATAAGCCAACCACGGGCGACCTGGTCCATCCATGTTGCCATGGACGAGAATATCTGGCCGTACCAGATCAAGCGGAACTCGCGATGGCCGAGCGCATCTAAGATCCGCAGTTGCCGCAACGCATGGAGAGAGCGCCAGGTCTGCCTAGAAGTTGCTTCCCCGGCGCCATCGACACCCGGCGCCTCTGATTTTTCTTTGTCGGTTGATGGTGTCTTTGAACGCAGAGTTGGCTCCAGAGCTGGCTGAAAGGGCGAGCATTCTCGATGCCCCAAAGCCGAGAGATCAGAATGTTGCTGCCTGCCTATAACACGTGCAGCCACGCAGCGTCCAGCGTACTTGGGTAGCGTCCCTTCTCTTTCGAGCTTGCGGACGATGCGCTCGTCGATGAGCTCGAATTCGGGAGATTGACACTCAGGGAATTGACAGTCGCGGATATTTCAAATCTGCAAATTGTAGAAGCGCCGGGCGTTTTCACCCAGTAGGTCGGCCTTCTCTGCGCCGGTTAGAGCCTCAGATCCTTTGATCGCCTGAACACGGTTCCATTCCATATCGCTGTGGGGATAATCGCTGGCGTACATGAATCCCTTGCTGCCGAGTTGATCGATGATCGAGCGCAGGTTTTCATCCGTCTCAAAGCCACTCAGGATTCTGCCTTCGAGGATATCTTCGCTGGGCTCGTGAACCGTGGACGGCAACTCGTAGGGCGCCTTGCCCCAGTTGCTTTCTTTGCGGCCCGCGCGTGGCTCCAGGACGTGCTCAATGTGTTTTCCCACCCACCAATTCCAATAAGGTAACCAGCTCGCGCCGATCTCAAGGAATGCGCAGCGCAAATGGGGCAACGTCTTCAACAGTCCCGAGCGAACCATTGACATCATCGCCACCATCATCGAGAAGGGCATCGCGGTGACATGCGTGGAGAAAAAATCAGTGAAGCAGTCCGCCCAGGGCGTGTAGTGCATACCCGTCACGGCGTGGAACCCAATGGGTGCGTTCAGTTCATTCATCGCCTCGAAGAACGGAATGAACTCTTCAGCGTGAAGCGGTTTATTTCCGACTATCCCGGGAATGACGACGCCGAGCAAACCAAGCTTTTGGATGGCGCGTCGCGCCTCTTCGACAGCCGCCGGCGGATCCTGAATCGGCACCAGAGCGACACCACTTAGTCTCTTGGGCGCTCTCGCGCATTGCTCAGCGATGTAATTATTGTAGGCGCGGCAGACGGCGGCTGCCAATTCCGTGTTTTCCAGGTCAAAAACCCAGACCAGAGCCGTGGGGTAGACCACCTGAAAATCAATTGCCATCTGGTTCAGGTCTTGGAGCCGGCCTTCGATGTCGTCAAGCGAGTTGTCTTTGGCTCTCATCTGGGCGTGACGCGGCGTTTGATATCTGAAACCACCGCCACCAACGCCCTTGGTGAAAGGAAGACGAGGGACGAGCCGCCCCTCGACCAACCAGCGCCCTTCGTCTCTTTGCTCGTCCCGCAGTTCCACCACGCGAGGACGCATCGAATAGAATTCTTTATCTATATGGCGTTCAAAAAGATCGAAAGGCTCATGTAGATGCCCGTCCGAATCGATGACGTGCATGGCTTTTCTCCTGTAGATTGTTTCTTTCTAGCCATTATCGGACGGTTCTTTCTGTGTCAAGGAAACGATCTCGATCGCTCTAAGTTAGAGCGAATCCAGAAACGCCAGCAATTGATTTTTTTCCGCGTCGGAGAGGGCGTTGTAATTCTTCGTCACGCCCGCCGCCTGCCCGGCATGACGCTGGATGGCATCTTGTTTGGTGAGCGACAGACCATCGTGCATCAGGCGGTTACGGGTTCTGAGCGCCCATAACGGAGCCGTTCGCATCTGATTGGCGGTTGACGCATATTCGGGCAAAGGCAAAACGGGTATGCCGTCACCCGTCCCGATGTCGTGCAACAGAAAGTCGCTATAAGGATGGATGATCTTGTTACCTAGAGCGTTTGGCACCGTGAACACACCGCCGTTGACTTTCGCACCCGGGCGCGCCGTGGTGATCGACGGCGTGTGGCAAACCGCGCACCCAACTTTGTTAAACAGCGCTTCGCCGGCCGAAACGTCAGCGGTTATCGTTCCCCGCGGCGGGGCTTTGGTCGAGCGCATGAAGTCGGCGAAGGCCACCACATCGACACCGTCGTCCTCGGGGTCCGCCACCGGATCATACGCCGAAGGGTAACCCACATCGCGGCCATTGGACGTGTTCTCGTCGGGAAACAGCGGAGTGGTGATGCCCATTTCGTTGAGGTAGGCATCGGCGGAAAACGATACCAGACTCGCATGCTGGCCTTTCCACCCGAAACGGCCAATCCGCGCCTTGCTCTCGGCTTCGAGCACGGGGACCATGACGGCCGTACCGCGCATGGCCTGAGGTTGTTTATCGCGAATGGCAAGCAAGGTGCTGTTGGCTATGGACTCGATGAAGCCGTTGCCTAAGGTGTTCGTCGATATGCGGAAAGTGCG
>JAHKKJ010000134.1 GCA_020027655.1 Deltaproteobacteria bacterium
ATTTGCAACTTAGTGGTTTTGTGTTGGCGGAGATTAGACCTGTGTTATCGCGTTGGATCGGTTACGCAAACACTTCGATTTTCTCCGATCAGTCTAGATCCGGACACAAGAGCCCGCTCGATGTCATCCCACAGAGGCCAGCACACTGAAAAGCCGAGTGTTACTACAGTTACCAACGGCGACGTGAAC
This sequence comes from Deltaproteobacteria bacterium, assembly GCA_020027655.1. GTDB lineage: Bacteria > Desulfobacterota > Binatia > UBA9968 > UBA9968 > DAIRFP01. The sequence continues at coordinate 190 of JAHKKJ010000134.1, forward strand.
GACTTGCGGTGGGGTGCCGAACAGCAGCGCTCGATTGTAGAAGTCCACATCCTTACTGAAGATAATGAAACTCTCTACTCTGCCGCGCTCCCATATCTGCGTGTCCGTAGCCGTCAATAGATTGCGATCAAAAAGGTGTTCGGCTTCGTGACGTTGCGATCTCAGCCAAACACACAGGCGCGGCGGGAGATTCGCGTCGACAAGAAACTTCACTTGGTCAGCGGGATTTCGCGATGGGCCACGTGACGCGCCGCATATTCAAGACACGCATCAATGTCGGCTTTTTCAAGGTAAGGGAAGTCTTGCAGGACTTGCTCCGACGTCATCCCGCCGGCAAGCATTTCAAGTACATGGCTCACCGTAATTCGCATGCCGCGAATCGTCGGCTCACCACCGCACACATCCGGTTTGATCGTGATACGATCGATAGGCATATAGCTATTTTATAAGAACCTCGGAAGAACGCAATCTGATACTAAGTACGACCAGGTTACGAAATTGTCTGAGCAGCGCTCCCAACTTCCTAATCCCACAGCCGAGGTCTTGACGTTACCTGATTTTTGTTATGGGACTGGAATAAAACCCGAAACCAGAAACTAGAAACGGCGAAAGCGCAGCTACAGCAGAGTCGCATTCGGGGCAACGGTCGATTCTCCCGGGTATGAAAGTCGTCTCCACGGATTCTCAAGAGATTTCCAACAAACTCGATGACCGAGTTCAAGGTAGGAATGAAATAGTTAAATGTCTGACACCCGCAGGTCCCCAAGGAACGTTTTTGTCGATATAGTGGGTTAGAAAGACGGATTACTCTGAAGGCTCTGACCTTAGAGCATCTTCGACGCTCACGTGGCCGTCTCTAATGGCTAGCCATGCCCGTAGGACGTGAAGTTCGAACATCATGTTGTCTTTCGGAAATTCCTTCCGCATCGCGGCAATCAGCTTCGCCATTTTGGCCGGTGGAATCCCAGCCTCTTTAGCCACTTTTCTGTAGTCAAAATATCGCATACCGCTTTCCTCACTTATAGCTCAGGAGGGGCCAGAATCTCAATTGTGGGCAATCCTCTGGCGATGTTAACTTGATTCACCTTGGCCCGCCTCAAGCGGTTCACCATATGCTTAAAATTCCAAGATAACAGCACGTCCTGCTGGGAGAGGGCCGCGGCAGCGACATGCAGCGCATCATTGAGCATGATGAGACTAAAGACACACCGCTGGAAATGTACTGCCGGCCCAAATTCTTTATCTCTTCGGTTATGGGATAAATGGTCAACTCGTCCAGCAGCTTCGGGAGCATACGTCGACGGCTTGAGTCTGGGGTTTGACCGATTTCTTCACGAGTCAACTCTGACGTGGCAGTTTCAAAGTCACCTAGCCGCTTCCAAAACTCCTCGGTCTGCGCTTGACGGTCGGGCGCACGGTCATCGTAATAGGCGCTCAAGACGGATGTGTCCAGATAACGATATGTCCGCTACCTTGGGCTATTTCAACGCAAAAAAGCTACGGCTAAGCCTTTACACGACGCCTATTTTGCAAACTTATATTGAGGAATCAAGATCTGCACAGGTCCGACCCGAGTGGTGGGATTTGCGCCTCAACGGAGAAGCGGACTGACCGACCGCCGCATCATGTCCTGTCGTATCTCCATCTCCAAGCGATCCATCTGAAGCTTAGCCCGGTTTGCCTCCTCTATCCGGTCGATCTCTTCAAGCATCTGTTGGACACGAGCCTGACGCTGCGCGCGCGTCATCTCGCCGTTGGCCACGGCTTCGGTCATCTTGCGGTCCTCGGCAATCGCCCGTCGGTATACGTCGGGACTCAACGTCCTCGGTATCAAGTACTTTTCGATTCCCTGATAGACGCATCCCCGCCATTCCCGCTCACCTGGCCCAAGGACATTCGACCCAAGTTTGGAGGCTGCTTCGGGATCATAACCGTAGCGCTTAGTACATTGCGCCATGTAATCATCGAGCTCTCCGCGAGCCGTGACAATTTCCCTGGTGCCGGCGATATCTCTTGACGCGCTCGGTGCGCCGCAAGCCGCTATCACGACTGCCAAGACTACCGTCGCTATCGCTGCCTGCAGGCTGGCTTTTGCGTTATCTCCGGCTTTCATTGGTGTTTTTTTTTGCTCTTCTCTAACCGGTTAAGTATCGAGAGACAGGAGGGGAAGGTGTCAGGCTTTCGTATTGCATTAACGTCGAAGTTGTTGAGCTAACAGTCTCTCCTTTATCGGGTCACGATCCGCGACATAGGTCGAGTACAGCCGGCTGATAATTGAAGGATCACGATGCAGCCGCCTCCCAAGCTCTTTCACACTCACTCTGCCCCACTCCCGTCCTAGATACACTAGCATGGACCTGGCCTTCACCCATTTCCGCTGACGTCCCGCTTGACTCAACTCTTTCTCACTCGCGCCATAAACCGCCGCCGTCATGCGCAGCAACTCGGAAAACTTTACTCGTGGCGCAGGCACCGCAATTTCTCGATCTCCCTGAATCCGTCCCCCTAGTTTTTCCACGAATCTCTCGTCACCCAAAAACCTCTGGTCCCGGACATCATAGTAATCCGACTGGTGACCTCCGTCTTTCCCCGCCGCGATAAATTTCAGATACGCCAGCCGCGCTTTGCCCACCGAATTTGCGAACTCCCCCAGAACGACGGCGGTTTCGATCTTAACGAGACTATCCTGACCCAGATAGGCCCGGTGGCTGCTCCACCGGTAGTTCCCTGCGTCCATCGGGAAGTAACGCACCAGCTCCAATAAGTAGGCTTTGCGATGACGCCTGCGAACACGTACCGGAGGCCTGGGGCAAAAGCTCCAGGAATTCGGAAATGCCGGGAATTGTCGAAAGGAGAATGCTCCAAGTCTTGGTGATTAAGTCTCGATTTTGCATTGTGCCTATACGGATACTAAATATCGAGAAACGCAGATCCATATATTCACTGTAGGCGGCGTGTCTTGAAGAGTCGGCAAAGTGGACTCGCTCGTGAGGTCGCATTGGCATCCTCCTCGTCGTCAAAGAACAACTCGAAGCGGGCCGAGATACAGGTGCGAACCTACCTTGCGTCGTTGCCGGCCGATGCGCGAAGGGCCCTCCAGAAGCTCCGGGAGGCGATTCGCGCCGCGGCCCCTGGCGCCACTGAGGGGTTTAGCTCGATGGCATTCGCATTCTTTGAACCCAATCGCTCATGGAGGTGGGGCGTCCTGCCGCTGGTCGGACAGTTTGTTTGGATGCTCCTTTCACCGGGACCCGGCAATCTATTGCCGCTTGGAGTGATCGTGTTTGGAGCGCTGTCGGTCCCACCGATCATTGCAGCACGGATCGGTGCGTTCATTGCGACAAAAACAGGTAAGGCACAATGAGCCCTACCCGCCGCTAGAGGCGATATTCAAAATGGTATTTCATCGTTACATTGTTTACGACGGCGCAGCGACATCGCGTTATGCGCTCGAATTGCGTCGCGTTGAGAACATACAGGAGGACGTAGATGATCACGGTCGTTTGGGATACGTGGCTGAAACCCGGTACGGAAGAAGAGGGACTCCGCCTCACGCGTCAGGTGTGGTCTGATATGCGGAGTTTTGACGGCTATGTCTCACATCAGATATTCATCGATCAGGATGCTTCAGGACACATAATCGCTCTCGCCAAGTGGCAAAGCCACGCAGATGCGGACGCGGTCCGGGAAAAATACCAGGACTCTCAGACGATTCGCCAGCTCACTCCGCTCCTCGCCCGCCCCCGAGACCGCTGGGTGACATGTGAAGATAATGCATCAAGCGCCTAACCTGGCGCTGCTTTGACGTTGGGCGTCATAACGAAGGATAGCCTATGCAGAACGATGAACAGGAAATACGGCAGCTCGTTTCCACCTGGATGGCTGCAAGCAAAGCGGGTGATATCGAGACGGTCTTGTCGTTGATGTCGGATGACGTCGTCTTTCTCGTGCCGGGCCAGCCGGTCATGCGGAAAGCCGATTTCGCTGCTGCAGCACGAGCTCAGTCCGGCCAGGAGACTCCTCAATTTGATGGCACAAGCGAGATTCAAGAGCTCAAGATTCTCGGGGATTGGGCCTTTATGTGGACCAAGCTCACCGTCGTGGTTACCCCGCCCGGAGGCGCTCAATCCATGACGCGTGCAGGTCATACATTGACCATCCTAAAGAAGGAAAGCGGCAGATGGGTGCTTGCGCGTGATGCCAATATGCTGGCTCTGTGCCGAAATGACGCCCATCAAGGCGTTAGGCAGCAAAAGAGCATCAACGTGCCGATTACCCGTTCCGCCCTTCTCTCCTTCCTACTCCTATCCCGTCATTACCGGCGGGGTGGAAGGGAATCCATTCCAGCGATGGCTTTAAAAACTTTAACGACCTCACTATCCCGCGGCAGCTCCGCGACAAGTTTCTGCTGCTCCTCCGGCATGAGTGGCGTGGGATGAAGTCCAAGAAGTTTTTTGTATTGTTCGTGAAATTGGCGGTCTTCGAAAGAACTCCGTCGAAGTTTTCTTCGCTTATGGCTCCCTAGTATCTTACGTCGGGGACAATGTCCATCCGAAAACAGCCGAATTCAGAGTTATTCCATCCAGTCAACAAGGTCCGAGAAATCGTTCTCTGTATAAATGTTCCCTGTTGATCGGCTCGACGTGAAAGCCATTTCGCGCTATAGGTAAAGCCTTGCGACGCGCGCTTTCTTGCACGGTAAGCTAGTAGAGTTCGGCGAGTCAGATCTGAATCATTCGGGGGAGGATCGACTGATGAAATGGAGACGACTCTTGCGCTGCCTGGCGCCAGTATTGCCGCTAGTCGCAGTCTCCGATAGTTCCTTTTACGCGCAGGTTCCGTTTTATCAGAGTAAGACGATCACCGTCATCGTGAGCAGCGATGCCGGCGGTACGAGCGATGTGCACGTCAAATCCCTCGTTCCTTACCTGCAGAAATACATTCCAGGAAATCCCACTGTCGTGCTCGAGTACATGCCCGGAGGCGGCGGGCGGAAAGCTGCCAATCATGTTTTCCGGATGGCAAAGCCGGACGGGTTGATTATCGGCAGTCTGGGGACGACGCTTGTAGCGGACGTGACTCCTGTGACTGTTCACTCATCGATGCAAGCCTATCTCTTCCGGGCTGCGGGCTGGGCATGAGACTCTTTCCACAGACCCAGCTGCTGAAGGATTTTTTTAATGACCTCTGACTGATCGACAAAAAGATAGGACCACCCTTATGAATACTCGTAGAGCGTTTGTTAGAATAGCGGTTTTCGGCGCGCTATTGATGCTCGCCGGGTTTTCACCCGATCACGGTTTCACTCAAGCGCCATTTTACCAGGGAAAAACCATAACGATCATCGCCGGTACCGCCCCCGGAGGAATCGGCGATAACCGCGTTAAGTCTATGGTTCCTTTTCTGCGCAAGTATATCCCGGGAAATCCCGCCATCGTGGTCGAGTACATGGACGGCGGCGGTGGTCGCCAAGTGGGCAATCATATGTACCGCATTGCCCGTCCTGACGGGCTCACGATCGGAGCGTTCAGTAGCAGCGTAATTGGACTGAATCTCTTGCGCGAGAGCGGAGTGATGTACGATATTGATAAATTTTTCTACCTTGGCTCGCCGGAAAGCACGAGCCACGTGGTGTTCTATACCCGAAAAGAAGCCGGCCTGAGCAATGTGGAAAAACTCAGAGCGGCGTCCGGGGTCAGAGTCGGCGCCAGGCCGGTAGGACATAGCGCCTACATAGGGGCTCGGTTTTTTGCCTACTTTCTCGGTTTAAAGGAACCGAAGTTCATCCCGGGTTACGCGGCGCCCGAATTGGATATTGCGCTGCTGCGCGGGGAAGTCGATGCCAGAGCGAACACTGCAACATCGGTCTGGCAGCGTAATCCCGATTGGGTGGAAAAAGGTTTGATGGATTTCCACGCTATTTTGGAGGTTCCCAAAGGGCTCAAGTATCCCCGCTTCGGCCACCTTCCTGAGATCGAGAGCTTTGCTAAATCTGAAAAAGAAATCAAGCTCATCACCCTCTCGCGACTATTTAGGCTTACGGGCTCACCCTACGTTTTGCCCCCTGGAACACCTAAAGATCGAGTGGAGATCGTTCAGGAAGCGATGCGCAAGACTTTCAAAGATTCCGACTTTCATCGCGAATACCGAAAGGTCGTCGGCGAAGACGCCGGTCCCTTGATGCCAGAGGAATTGACCAAGGCCCTTCAAGACACGCCTCGTGATGCCGAATTGATCGAATTGTTCAAGACTTTCTCTGGCCCGGCGCCGCTGCCAGCCCGATAGAAAAGAGTGGCACCGCCCCCTCGCGAGCCGGCGGGTAAAGGAGGCAGAAATGAAATTTTCCAGATTGGTTACTCCTTGGTTGACATAAAGCGGGTTATCGAATACTTTCGCGCAAAACCACGATCCAAATCGAACCGGGCCTTTTTATCGCCCGCTCAAGGGTCTGCAGGGGCGAGCTCGTGGTCGTTGGAAAAAAACGGCGTTCTTCATGGGCAAAAAATAACTTGTCGGTAAGCAAGCGGCGGCAATTCGGCCAGGTCGCCGCAATGTGCCGCTCGCCTGCCGCATAGGAGGAGTAATGCCATACGACCTGATCATCAGAAACGGAAAGATTATTGACGGTTCCGGCATACCTGGCTTCCACGGCGACGTTGCCATCAGCGGCGGTTGTATCGTCGAGATCGGACAAGTGGGCGGAGACGCGCGACGCGTCTTGGATGCAGATGGCTTGGTCGTCGCTCCGGGGATCATCGATAACCACACACATTACGATGCCCAGGTCACCTGGGATCCCCTGTGTACGTTCTCTTGCTATCACGGAGCCACCACCGTCGTGATCGGTAACTGTTCTCTGGCACTCGCTCCGGCACATGAAGAGGACCGGGAGATGCTGGCGGGCGTCCTGTCCCACGTGGAGGCGATCCCGCTGGAGGCCATCCGGGCCGGGGTCACGTGGTCGTGGGAGACGATCCCGCAATACCTTAATGCCCTGGACCGGCGGCTGGGAATTAACGTCGCCTCTCTGATCGGGCATTCCGCCGTGCGCCGCTACGTGATGGGTGAAGCTTCCCAGGAGCGGCAGGCCACGGATGACGAAGTTGCGGCTATGAAGGCGATCGTCCGCGAGGGGATCGAGGCTGGAGCCGTGGGCGTCTCCTTCGAGCGCAATCTCCGTCATTTCGACTGGAATGGCCGGCTTGCCCCGACCAACCTTGCCTCGGACGCTGAGATCTTCGCCGTGGCAGGTGTGGTGGACGAGGTGGGGCGTGGGGTCATCCAATTTGGCGGCGACCGGAAGCTTGGCGCACGAGTAGCCAAAGCCAGCCGGTGCCCGGTCTTCTACGGCAACATCACCCAGCAGGCGGTTGCCCCCGAGCTATGGCGGCAGCGCCTGGCGGATGCCGAGGACTTGATGCGCCAGGGGCTTCGCGCCTACCAGTTCGTGATGCCACGGCCCGGAGACCTGCGCTACACGCTGAAGACCGCCCAACACTTCGACGCCTTGCCTACCTGGAAGTCTGTGATGCTGCTCCCGCTGGAAAAGCGCAAACAAATGTTCCGGGACCCTGAGGTCCGTGCCAGGCTCCACCTGGAGGCCGTCGAAACGCCCCTTGATCCCACTCGCGCCGGCGACTTCACACGCCGCTGGGATTTGCAGTTCGTGTTCCGGCCCGCATTGCCGAAGCATCAGCACCTGAAGGGTAAGAGCGTGGCCGAGATCGCCCGGGAACAGGGCAGAGATGTACTGGACGTGTTCCTCGACTTGTGCCTGGATGAGGACCTAGAGACGGAGTTCGAACGGCGCGAAGTAAACAGCGACGAAGCCGCCATGACGGCCCTCCTCACCAGTCCGTACACCGTCATCGGCCAGTCGGACGGTGGGGCCCACGTCGTCTTTCGGACCGACTACAGTTACTCGACATACTTCCTGTCTCACTGGGTCCGGGACAGGGGGATCATGTCACTCGAGGAGGCGATCCGGAAACTCACTTTCGTTCCGGCCTCGCTCTTCGGACTCTTCGACCGAGGGCTGGTGCGCCCAGGCATGACCGCAGACCTGATGGTATTCGATCCTGAGACCATCGGCCCGCTGGAGCCGGGGGAAGCGCAGGACCTGCCGGGCGGAGCCACCCGCCGCAAGCAGCTCGCCCAGGGGATCGAGTGGACTGTGGTGAACGGGCAAGTGCTCCTGGAGAAGGGCGAGCACACCGGCGTTTATCCCGGCAAGGTGGCGCGCAACGTCAGCCCAAGCAGGTAATAGCTGCAGGCCAAAAAAAAGGCGAGTGATCACCTTTGACTCTTCCTACTCATGACATAAATCCCGATCCTGTACTTCGTACTTATCCGCGCCCGGTCGGGAAATCACCGTCGACGCCAAGATGGAAATAGTCAATCTGTAAAGGCCTGGCCCAAAGTCCCTCGCATTAGTCGACACGTAGAAGTCAGCCGCTACGAAATTTCGACAGAGCGAGCGAGAGGCGCGCCATCGGATTCAAGAAAGGCCCCTCAAAAAGACCGGGAACTAGCCCGTAGATTACGGTCTCTATTTATCCTGCAAGACCAGTTCGTTTGATTTCTCAGAATCAGAAAGCCATTCGAGCCGGACGGTAGTTATTCCCGATCCCACTATGCCCAGGACCCTTGCCGCAGCCCGAGAGACATCGATGATGCGACCTTTCCCAAAGGGTCCGCGATCATTAATCCGCACTTCAACCGATTTTCCGTTGGCTAGATTGGTGACCTTCACTCGGCTACCCCAGGGGAGAGTTCGATGAGCAGCCGTCATTTTCTCCTGGTTAAAAACTTCTCCGCTCGCGGTGAGCTTACCGTGAAATCCTCGCCCGTACCACGAGGCCAGACCGGTCTCCACCAGGGTTTGTTGCGAAGGTGCGGGGATCTTTGCGAGTGGCGGGGCCCCATCGGTTTCCGGAGAGGAGGGAATTGTGGCTGTTGGTGGAATCTCACGCGGCAACGTATGCGTCTGCGGTGTGTCGGCGGAAGGATCGCCGAGCCGAGACTCGGGAGCGAAGACTGCGCTCGTCGATATCGCGCGGTTAGGCGCCTCTGAGATAATTCCACAACCTTGAGAAGCTGATGACAACGCTGTCATTAGTATCAAGGCACTCACCCGCCACTCTAAGACTGCGGCTTGGGCAAATGAAGCTGATCTTGGAAATGAACGCTGCATGGGTCACCGCGAAGAGTATCTTCAGCAATGACCGTGCCTCTAAGATCCTCACGTAACAGCGGCGGCTAAGATGCACAAAAGAGTCGCATACAGCGCAATAGATGACAGAAGGACGGCAAGAGTAGCATGCATGCGTACACCGGCGTACGAAAATGTCCTTTCACAATCTTGCGCTGGCAACCTTAAGGGGCGACACGAAATCCAGCGCCTCGTTACATCCAACATCCCGGGATGGAGTTCTCTTCGAGAGCTGCTTGAGAGTCATTCATCTGCAGCAGATCAGATTTGATCGCAGTGGTTCACGGGTCGTTATTCACGCGAGTAGGATTCAGAAAAGTGAGCGAGTCGAGGGAAGTAAGCGAGCCGGGCTGTGGCTTTTCGTGATCGGTATATTATCCCCGGAAAAAACCCTAAATGAAGTATTCCCAAAGCGTAAAAGAGTCTCATGCGGCTTGGGTCGCGTTTCATCTGGATTTTATCGCTTGTCCTCACCTCTCCTTCGGCTCCCGCTTTAGCCGAAGTCCAGCGCTTTCGCCTAATTCCCGACGAGAGTCAAATCGTAACGAAAATTAAGGACCCATTCGGCGGCATCGTAAACGGCGCACTGCGGGTGCGTCAGGGTGAGGCGCGCGGTGATATCGATCGCTTGCAAGAGGTGGGTTCTGTCAGCCTGGTGATAGATACCAGGAGTTACAATAGCAATATCGGACTGCGGGATCAGGACGTTCAAGAATATTACTTGGAAGTGCAGCAGTACCCTGTGATTCGGTTTGACAGCACCGGCATACAGAAGATCGAGCGACCTCAGTCTCCTGAGGACCTGTGGCAGATAACGGTCCGGGGACGCCTTGAGCTCCACGGCGTGCAAAGAGAAGTGATTGTGCCGCTTCGGCTGCTTTACCAGAGGAACAAAATCAGGGCACAAGGTAACTTCCGATTTGTTTTGGAGGATTTCAATATAAGAGTCCCCACACTGCTCTTTTTAAAAGCGGGAAATCAGGTGGACGTAGAGTTCCGCATCGTTGGTGAACGTCAACCTTGAATTCGTTCCGCGACGTCATCTGTGTCAAAGCCTTAGCCGGACCCGTCTATTTTGACCCTAATCCTATCGCCGCCGTCACCGCTCACGCCGCTCGCCTTCTTCCTCCATCACCGCTTGCGGTACAGGAAAGATTTGCGGACCTACCCCCAGGGCTCGGCAATTTCGGTCCGATCAATGAACACTTATGTTCATCCGGTGGGGAAGAAACGGCTAGCAAAGAACACTTACGACGTCCATTTTCCTCTCTTGTCGGCAGGATCTAATCGGGCATGTTAGTTGCTCTCTTAGGATTTGCTCCCATTTTATAGAAAGAGATGTCGTGGCAAGAAACCAGCCTTTCGTGCCCATTCTCGTGTTCTTGATTTGGGGATGCGGGACGGTAACTGCAGATAACGATCCAGCGGCGGAAGAACAAGGATCGCCCGCTCTCGCTTCTCAAAAACACACCATCGTATTTAACTTCGCCAGCCTTCCAGAATCCGCTAACTTTTTCGTCGAATCAACGTCTA
>JAHKKJ010000648.1 GCA_020027655.1 Deltaproteobacteria bacterium
TGCCCTGGCGTCCTTCCAAATTTCCAGATCTTCAAAGTTTTTTACTTGTATCGGTTTCCCTCCTAACGACTTGAACGTTTTGAACTTCTTGAACGTTTGGAACTATTTTTTAAAATTTCCTAACCAACCCCACCACCTTGCCCAGGACGCGGAATTCTCCAGCAGAGACCGTGATCGGAGCATATTTTTCGTTCTCCGCTTTGAGGGTAATGGCACCGTCTTTTTTATAGAAACGCTTCAAGGTCGCTTCCCCCTCGATCAGGGCGCAGACGATCTCGCCGTTCTCCGCCGTCCCCTGTTGCTTCACAATCACACGGTCGCCGTCCAGGATGCCGGCGTCGGTCATGCTGTCTCCTCTGACCTGCAGGGCGAAAAGTTTTCCTGACCCCATGTCATTGGTGATGGTCAAAAGCCCTTCGATATTTTCTTCGCTTAGAAAAGGCTTGCCCGCGGGGACCCGGCCCACAATCGGGATGTCGCGAACCGCTATCAGAACCGGCTTGCCGACAGCGGATAAAACCTCGATGGCCCGCTTACCGACTCTGCGGATGTAACCTTTCTTTTCCAGCGCTTTGAGATGATCGGAAACGCCATTGGTCGAAGCGATCTTAAATTGTTTGCCGATCTCGGGAATCGAAGGAGCATAGCCCTTCTCGCGAATCGTCCTCAGCAAGAAATCGTAAATTTCTTTTTGCCTTAAAGTCAGCGCAGAAAGCATTTAGCCTATATACTGAAATTATTTTCAGGTGTCAATAGCGCGGCTAAGAAGCCGCGGGGTTCAAGCCGTTCCAAACGTTTCAGCCGTTCCAGCCCCCACCTCTCCCCCGCGTCGCGGGGGAAGGATGAAGGAGGGGGAACGATTTGAACTATTGGAACAGCTGGAACGGTTTAATGCGCTAGCATTAAACCTTTTTGCGCTGGTGCGAGAGGTAGTCGATGAGCAGGTATTGGCCCAAACGATCCGGTCGCGTGTAGAAGGCGCGGCCTCTGTTGATGCGGGTGAGATCATCGACAAAGCCGCGCAGCACCGGGCTGTCGTCGAGCATGAAGGTGTTGATCGTGATCCCCTTACGGGTAATGCGCTCGGCCTCTTTCAAGGTTTCCTCGGCGGCGCGCTGGCTGATGCCGCCAAAGCTCAGAGGCCATTCACAGTAAAGCCGCCCCTGACGGCAATAAGCGGTGGGTTGACCGTCCGTGATGACGATCATCTGTTGATTGGGGCTCGGCCGTCGCTCTAACATCTCTGCAGCCAGGTGCAAACCGTCTTGGAGATTGGTAAACGGATCGCCCATGTTCCAGGTCGCCTGCGGCAGATCCTTGGGCTTTAGCTCCACGGCGCGGGTGAAAAAACCGACGATTCCGAAATAGTCCCGCGGGTGAAGAGACCGGACAAGGCTCTCCATCGCCAACGCCACTTTTTTTGCCGCCGCGAACCGTCCTTCCCAGCTCATGGACCAACTCATGTCCAAAAGCAGAACCGTGGCAGCCCGGGTAGTGTGCTCGGAGTCATAGACGGCAAAGTCTCCAGGACGAATTCTGACCGGCACGCCTCCGCCATTCAACAGCGCATTTTTGAGCGTCTGAATCATGTTGATATGGAGCGCATCCCCTTGGACATAGGGCCGGCTATTCTCGATCTGTATTTCCTGGCTGCCCCGGTAACGAGCCGAATGTCTGCCCATGCCGTCCCGGCGCAGCTGCTGATAAATATCTCTCAGCGCCAACTGCCCCACGCGCCGGATGCCCCGCGGAGTCAGCTCGAAACGGTCTCCTTGCTCCAGGACATAGCCGCCCTCTTCAAGCAAGGATTGCATCCGCATTACTCCTTCGAAATCCTGCTTCGGATCGCCGCCAAGGAGTTTTTCCAATAATTCCTTGTCGACGTCGCGGAGCTGCATGCTCGACAATTGGCCTTCCAGACGACGCAGCTCCTCCATGCGCTCCATGAGGTCCATCGATTCCTGGAATTGCAGGGGGGTTTGGCCGCGAAAGAGACTCCCTTCGCGACGCAGCCAGTTTTCCAGCTTGCGGATCTGTTCCAGCTGCATGAGCAACTGTTGGAACTCTTTCTCGGCGTTGGTGTTTTCGAAGCGGTAAGAAGTCAGTTTTTCAACCGCTTCGCTGACTTTGCCCGGGAGGTTGTTCAAAAACTGCTTTTTTTCCTGGGTATCTTGACCGGCTTGGTCCAGCTCCTCTAAGGTATGTCGCTCCTGGTCGACGATGGACTCCAGTTGCTCCTGCACTTCGTCCATCGCGGACTGGAGGCGATACTCATCGTAGAGTTTGCGCATTTCCCGCGCCACTTGAGACAACAAATCATCGAGTCCCTTGGTCTGATTTTCCCCTCGCTTGATGCCCTTCTGCATCAGCCGCCGCATTGCCTGCTGCAGGTCGCCGCTGTCGTTCATATATTCGTTGAGCTGATCGAACACGGTGTCGGAATCTAAAGAGTTCCGTGTGCTCCTGTCCCAACGGCTGTATCTTATGTGTACCATAGGGGGATGGGGGTGGAAGTTCGAATTCGATTGCTAGTCCGTGCTGCTACTTATTACCGTAGGTGACTCTTCCCCCTTCGATTTCCTTGTTCAACTTTTGGTGGAGGTGAAGACCTTCCAAAACAAACTCGGTTGCCGATGCCATGAGAGAAGGCGAGTCTTGAATTCCCAGGGACCGGATCGCCTCTTTCAACCCTGGAATTTCCTTGATGTCTTGCAGGTAATCTTGGGACGCCATTTGATCCGATACTTCGACGCCCCAACCGGAGTTGAAGTACTCGACGATTTTTTGTAATGAGTTCAAGCTGAAATATTGGTCGAAAACTTTTACGATCGAACGATTGAGGAGTTTTTCCACCAGGTCGTCTTCTTTTTTGTCCTCTCCGACATATTCCATCTCGATTTTACCGCTCGTCGAAGCCAAGATCGCATGCAGATCGCTGACCCGAGGGACGATCTCATTCTCTTTGCATCGGAGCGAACGTTTTTCCGCGTTACTGATCAGGCTTTCAAAATTGTTGATCGTCACCCTGACGCTCACCCCTGACGACTGATTGATTTCGTTGGACTTCCGGGCCTCAAAGGTTAAGTGGCCGAGGATTTCCTTCAGAAACCGCGGCACTTCCACCTTGCGGCTCCGTTGATCTATCGGCGCAGCCTCTTGCTCCATGATAACGAGTTCGTCATCGATGCTCTTTGGATAATGGGTGCGGATTTGGACATCGAAGCGATCCTTGAGCGGTGTGATGATCCGACCCCGGCTTGTATAGTCCTCGGGGTTGGCGCTGGCAACGATCACGACGTCTAAAGGCAAGCGAATCTTAGGCAAGCGAATCTTGTAGCCTTTAATCTGGACGTCCTTTTCTTCCATCAGGTTGAACAAACCCACCTGAACTTTTTCCGTCAAGTCGGGAAGCTCATTGATGGCGAAGATGCCGCGATTAGTGCGCGGGACGAGGCCATAGTGTATGGTTTCTTCGTCGGCGAGGTATCGCCCCTCGGCAACCTTGATCGGATCGATCTCACCAACGATATCGGCGATGGAGA
>JAHKKJ010000135.1 GCA_020027655.1 Deltaproteobacteria bacterium
GATGTTTCGCGAGCGGTTGAGTTTGTCGATCTCGCCGACAAAGGAGACTTTCGCTCCCTGCTGCGCTCCAATTTGATTTCCCAAAAAGAAGACTTTCCGGTCTTCGATATGCTATTCGACTGTTTTTGGCGGGAACAGAGTTACGAACGGGTGCCCATGGAGACACTGGAAATTCAGGGAACACCGACTGAATCCGGAGCCCAAGAGGGAGGCGATGAAGAAGGATTAGAAGAGGCCGTCGCGGAGACCGTCGCCACGGAAAACGCGCCGCTGGAAAACCTCGATGAGTTTTCTGTTCCTACCTACAGTCCGCAGGAGCTGCTTAATCGCAAAGACTTCAGCGAAATGGGCGTTGAGGAAAGCCGCGCCATCGCGCGCGCCATCTTGCTCATTGCCACCAAGATTGCGACGCAAATCAGCCGGCGCAAAAAGCTTGGGCGAAAGGGCAACGTCGTGGATCCGCGCTGGACCATGCGCAGGAACATGAAGTACGGCGGTGAGATCATTGATTTGGTCAATCGCAAACGCCGCATCAAGAAGACCCGGGTGGTACTGCTTTGCGACGTGAGCGGTTCGATGGATTGCTACAGCCGGTTCTTGATTCAGTTCATGTACGGGCTCCAGAACGAGCTCTGGGGAGTAGAGACCTTTGTCTTCAGCACTTCTCTCAGCCGCATCACCCATCTGATCCGTACTAAAGATATCGCCAATGCCCTGGAAAAAATTTCCGGCAGCATACTCGGCTGGTCCGGCGGAACCAACATCGGGCGCTCCCTGCACACGTTCAACCGCAACTTTGCGCCCAGCATGGTCACTCATCGAACCGTGGTCGTTATTATCAGCGACGGCTGGGACCGTGGCGATGTGAGTTTGCTCGAGCGGGAGATGCAGGACTTGAAGCGCAGATGCAAGAAGATCATCTGGCTCAATCCCTTGCTGGCGAGTGATAACTACGAACCCCTTTGTAAGGGCATGCAGGCGGCGCTCCCCTATCTGGACCTATTTTTGTCGGTGCATAACGTCAATAGCTTGATTGCGCTAGGGCGTTCGTTGCAGAAGATGGTAGCATAACGAATCTGGAAAATGTCCGCAGCAGGAGGTGAAAACCATGCCAGGTCAAGGAACATGTTTTGATGAGACGAATCCGGAAGCGAGAAAGAAGGAGTCCGTCTACCACCAGGTGAAAGAGTTTCTCGATAAAGGAGAAACCCTGGCGGTGGCGACCATCGTGTCGGCAAAAGGCTCGACGCCGCGAGAAGTCGGCGCCAAGATGGTGGTGACCGCATGGGGAGAAATCCTCGGCACCATTGGCGGCGGTTGCGGCGAAGCCGACGTGAAGCGGGAGGCGATTGAAGTGATTCGCACACGCAAACCCAGAACGGTTCGGATCGATCTCTTGGATGAGATTTCGTCGGATAGTCCGGCGGTGTGCGGCGGGATTATGAACGTGTTCATCGATCCCTGGTGGAAAGAGCGCGACCAGGAGGGCTCCGTTCGCAAATGAGCTCGCTGTCTGAAGCGCTCGTCCAGGTCGTCGAGCAGGGAGCCGCGGCGGTGCTGGCCACGGTGATCGAGGTCGAAGGTAATGATCGGCTGGAGGCCGGTGCCAAATGCCTGATTCGCGATGGCCAGGTCCGAGCCGAGACGATCGGCGACGCTGGCGTGGTAGAGGCAATTCTCCGGGAAAGCGCAGTCCATCTTCAAGCAGAAAAGTCAAAGCTCGTTTCCCTGAATATGCCGGCGGGCGGAGGCAAGCTGGAAGTATTCTTCGAGGTCTTGCCGGCGCCACCGAAACTGGTGGTCGTCGGTGCCGGCCATATTGCTGTGCCTCTGGTGAAGATGGCGAAGGTTTTGGACTTTCATGTGATCGTAACCGATGATCGACTGGCCTATGCCAATCGCGAGCGCTTCCCGGACGCAGACGAAGTGTTGGTCGGGGATATGGCGCAGATGCTCAAGGAGATGTCGATCACGCCGTCGACCTATATAGTCCTGATCACCCGGGGGCATAAATACGACGAGCCTTGCTTGCGCGAGATCATTCACAGCCAGGCGAAATACATCGGCATGATCGGCAGTCGGCGGCGGATCAAAGCTTGTTTCCAACGATTTCGCGACGAAGAGAAAATCGCCGAGGAGGTCATCGACCGGGTTTACGCGCCCATCGGCCTCGATATCGCGACCGAAACACCGGCAGAGATCGCGCTTTCCATTCTCGGCGAGATCATCAAAGTGCGAAGGGGCGGTAAGGCGGCGTCGCTTTCCGGCCATCAAAACTAGTCCGAATTATTCATGGTCAGAGGAAAAACTACGACACTCTGTCGATCGAGGAGTGAGCCTGGAAGAGAGAAGGCACAGAAACGAACAGCTTCAACGTCGTCTTTGGTGCTCGGCTCGGCACTCGCATTTTTCCCGGGCGTTCGCTCCAGAAACTTGGTTTGCAGGCCGCTCCAAGGCACAGGCCCATTGCCTTCGCTCTGGAGGGCTCGCTCCTCGATCGATGTCACGAGTGAATAGTCTGGGCTAGCTAGGTTCTTGCCCTCGGTTGGCAGCGTGAGACCAAAACGTGGGACCTTCTCGAAGACTTAACGGGGTCATCTTTTCGGATCTGGGCCAAGCATCGTCTTTTATGGCGTTGGATTGGGTCCAAGAAGCGCTACAGAAGAGCCTGGGTTTTTCACCTTTTCCGGCGACCCTCAATCTGCGCCCTAAGGCGCGGGAGGATGCGCAGGTTTGGGAAGCTGTTCAAAATGAATCTGGAGGCGTTCCGCTCCCGCCGGTGAATGGCGGGTTCTGTAGCGCGCGGCTCTATCGAGTTCACATCCATCGGCCGGCGGACTCCAGTGACAAGGTGAATGGCGCGGTATTGCTACCTGACGTTAGGGATTATCCAAAGGATAAAATCGAAATCATTGCGCCGATGCGGTTAAAAGAGACGTTCGGCGTAGAAGACGGAGACCAACTTACATTGGAGTTTGGCAATTGAATAACAAAAGAAAGTTGATCGTTGGTATTTCCGGGGCCACGGGAGCGGTTTATGGAGTTCGCATTCTCGAGATTCTCTCGAGGATCGAAGATATTGAAACCCATCTGGTCTTGACCAAAGCGGGCAAAATGACCATTCAGGTTGAGACTCCGTACTCGGTCAAAGACGTCGAAGCGATGGCTGGGGTGGTTCATGATATTAATAACATCGGCGCGAGTATCTCCAGTGGTTCATTTCGCACCGAGGGCATGGTGATTGCCCCTTGTTCGATGAAGTCCATGGGCAGTATTGCCCACTCCATCGGCGGTGATTTGTTGATACGTGCGGCCGACGTCGTACTGAAAGAGCGCAAGAAGCTCGTTCTCGTCGTCCGCGAAACACCGCTTCACTTGGGACATCTTGAAGCCATGGTGACACTAACGCGCATGGGCGCGGTGATTTTTCCGCCGGTGCCCGCTTTCTATCATCGACCGAAAACCCTGGATGAGGTTATCAACCAAACTGTTACGCGCATTTTGGATCAGTTCGATATCGATGTGAAATTATTTCACCGCTGGGACGACGAAGGGATGAGCCGCCACCCGGATGCGGGAAAAACCACCCCACTCGCCGCCGCCAAAGAGCGCCAGCAAATTAAAAAGCAACGTTGAAAGCCGTCTCGCTGCCAGCTCATGCCACGCCGCAGGGTCAAAAAAGCGCTTACCAAGACCCAGCAACGCAAAAAAGAACATCTCGAACTCTGCCTTGACGCGACAAGCGTTACCGGCCGTTTCGGCACCGGGCTAGACCGCTATAGCTTCGTCCACAATGCCCTCCCGGAGCTCGATATCGACGAGATCGACGTCAGCACGAACTTCCTCGGCAAACAACTCCAAGCGCCGATCCTTATCTCCTCAATGACCGGTGGGTTTGATCTCGCGCGGCGGGTGAATCGTAACTTGGCTGTGGCGGCTCAACGTCTGGGTCTAGCCATGGGCGTCGGCTCCCAGCGGGTTGCCATCGAAGAGCCATCGGTTGCCGATTCTTTCGAGGTTCGGGATGTGGCCCCGGACATTCTGTTGCTCTCTAATCTTGGCGCTGTGCAGCTCAACTACGGCTATACCGTCGATCATTGCCGCAGGGCCGTCGGGATGATCGGCGCTGATGGACTAATTCTCCATCTCAACGTGTTGCAGGAAGCCGTTCAGCCTGAGGGTAATCGTAACTTTAAAAGTCTGGCTGAAAAGATCGCGGCTGTGTGCCGGCAACTGGAAGTTCCCGTTGTAGTCAAGGAAGTCGGCAGCGGTATCTCCGCCGAAGTTGCGGTGCGACTAAAGGAGGCCGGCGTTAAAGCCATTGACGTGGCCGGCAGGGGTGGAACCTCGTGGTATGCGGTGGAAGTCCAGCGAGCGGCAAAACAAGGAAAACCGGCCGAAACGACCTTCGCAGATTGGGGTATCCCGACGGAAGAAGCGCTGATCGCCGTACGGCAAGCGGTCCCCGATCTGCAAATCATCGCTTCAGGCGGTATCCGCACCGGTTTAGACATCGCTAAATCGATTGCATTGGGGGCGGATATGGGCGCCTTCGGTCAGCCGCTATTGGCCGCGGCTTTGGAGTCGCCGGAGAAGGTGGTAGAATTCATCGCCGGTATTATTCATGAGATCAAAATCACCATGCTTTGCGTCGGAGCCAAGAACCTGGATGCCCTCAAAAAGATTCCTCTCGTGCGCCGCTCTACCTGACTTTTTCGAGTCCCGGGTCTTGGGTCTCGGGTCTGATAGTCAAAACGCGAGACTCGGAACTCGAGACACGAGACTAGAGTTCGGCCATGGCAGATGAATTAAAACAGCAGGTGCTCAGTTATCTGGAAACGCATAACACCATGACCTTGGGAACCTGTTCGGGCGATGTTCCGTGGGCGGCTACGGTCTTTTATGCCAGTGATGACTTGCGCCTGTATTTCTTTTCGGTGCCTGATTCACGCCATTGTCAAAATTTAGCCGCCAACCCGCGCGTCGCCGTGACCATTCAAGAAGACTACCACGACTGGAGGACGATCAAAGGCATCCAACTGGAGGGGACTGTAATCTTGGTGGATTCCATCGCTGAAAAGGCCAAGGCCATGGCGGTTTACGCGCGCAAGTATCCGGAGGTAATTAAACTTTTCACGAATCCGGCTAGTGGCCTATTTTATAAGGCTTTTCTCAAGGTCAAATTCTATTGCGTGGTGCCGCAGAAGCTATTTTTTATCGACAATGAACAGGGTTTCGGCAAACGGCAGGAGCTTGTCATTGATGCGTAGATCGAGTAAGCAGGCAAAACGTCTAATAATGTAGGGACTTACTATGTCACAACTGCTCGGAAAAGAACTGACGGAAGCACTTTTAAACCGGCTCAATGGACAAAACGTGGAGACCTATGAGGGTAAGATCATTCCGATCTTTACGCTGGATGAATCAGGCTGGCCGCATCCTGCACTATTGTCTTACTATGAAGTCGTGGCCAAGAACTCGACCACCCTCGACATCGCGCTATGGAAAAACAGTTCCACCGCACGAAACCTCCGGCAGACGAATAAGGTCACATTTCTGATCACCGACAAAGGCGTCAATTATTATCTCAAAGGTAGTGTTAAGGAGTTGCAGACCGAGATACCGGGTATCCCGCTGCAATCCCGGTTTCGCGTTACCGCTGAGCAGCTCCTGGAAGACCAAGAGCCCAACGCCGAGATCACCAGCGGCTTGACCTATAGCCGCCGGAGTTCGCGGGCAACCACCGATCACGCCGTAGAAGTCTTTAATCGATTGCGCGGGGAGCCATGAAAGGCAAACGGATCTTCTCGCTGGTGATTGCAATCCTGGTGCTGGCCGGCACCGGGTATGGCTTCTGGCGCTGGGGCAGCAGCCCTAAGGAGTCTCCCTATGTGACGATGCCGGTACAACGAGGGAATGTCACGCAAGTGGTGTCCTCAACCGGGACACTGCAGGCGGTGGTGACCGTCTTGGTTGGCAGCCAAATCTCGGGCACGATTGATAAGTTGTTCGCCGACTTCAACACTAAAGTGAAGGCCGGGCAGGTGGTGGCCCAACTGAATCAAGACAAGTTCAAAGCCGCCGTCGATCAAGCCCGCGCCAATCTCCTCGCCGCAGAATCCAATCTAGCCAAGGCCAAGGTTAGTGTCGTCGACGCGCAACGAACCCTCCAGCGAAATCGCGAGCTGCGCAAGCGCGACTTGATGGCTCAAAGCGAGCTCGACGCGGCTCAGACCGCTTATGATGCCGCGTTAGCGCAGTTGGAGGTCAACAAAGCACAGACGGCGCAGGCCCAAGCCGCGTTGAATCAAGCGATGGTCGATCTCAACAACACGGTCATTCGCTCCCCTGTCGATGGTATTGTCATTTCGCGCAACGTGGACGTGGGCCAAACCGTCGCCGCCTCCCTCCAGGCGCCAACCCTGTTTACCATTGCTAACGACCTCGCCAAAATGGAGGTGCATACCAATGTCGATGAAGCCGATGTCGGCAACGTGAGCGAGGGCCAGGAAGTGACTTTTACCGTCGATGCTTTTCCGGCGCGCCGTTTCAGGGGTCGAGTGCACCAAGTGCGCAATGCGCCCACGGTGGTCCAGAACGTGGTGACCTACGATGCCGTCGTGCGGATCGATAACAAAGAACTGTTGCTCAAACCCGGCATGACGGCGAACGTGCAATTTCTGGTCAATCGCAAAGAAGATGTCCTGACCATCCCCAATATGGCCATGCGCTTCAAGCCACCGGATCAGAAGAACGAAGCCCAGGAGCTGTTGCGTCAGGAACAAAGCCGGGCTGCGCCAACCGTCGGTGCCAGACGAACGAGCCGCTCCCCTGGCGGTGGCGGTGGAGGCCGCGGTGGGCGACGCGTTACCATCTATGTTCTTAGCGCCGGTAAAGCCGAGCCTGTGGAGGTCCAGCTTGGAATCACCGACGGGTCCAAAACCGAAGTGAGAGACGGTGAACTCAGGGAGAAGGATGCCGTGATCATCGGCATGGCCAGCAGCGCCGGCGCGCAGAGTCAGACAGGGGTCGTGAATCCCTTCCAACCAAGTCAACCGCGTGGGTTTGGTTTTCGATGAGCGAAGTCATTCGCGTTGAGGATCTCTATAAGACCTACCGCATGGGCGACATAGAGGTGCCGGCGTTGCGCGGTATTAACCTCAAGATTGATCGTGGTGAGTTCGTTGCGGTTATGGGCTCCTCCGGTTCCGGCAAATCCACTTTTATGAATATCGTCGGTTGCCTTGATCGGCCTAGCCGAGGAAAATATTTTCTCGAAGGGGAGGAAGTGGGTTCTCTGTCTCGAGATCAATGGGCTCACATCCGTAACAAGCGGATTGGTTTCGTGTTTCAGGGGTTTAATCTTTTATCCCGAACCACCGCTCTGGAAAATGTCGAGCTGCCGATGATGTATAACGGCTTTGCGGGGAAGCAGCGGCACAATCGGGCGGTGGAAGTCCTTTCGTTGGTCGGACTCGGCGAGCGGCTTGACCACGCGCCCAATCAGCTTTCCGGCGGGCAACAACAACGGGTGGCCATCGCGCGGGCTTTGGTCAACGGTCCTTCATTGGTTCTTGCGGATGAGCCCACCGGAAATCTGGACTCCGCGACCAGTGCCGATATTATGACCTTGTTTCAGCGACTGAACTCGGCTCAGGGCATCACGATGGTTGTCGTTACGCACGAATCCGATATCGCCAACTATGCTCAACGGCGAGTCATGTTTCGTGATGGCGTGATCGTCTCCGACGAACGAAAGGACGCGAGCTTGAAGCAGTCGGAGATTTGGGGTGGACCAAAGGCATCTGGATAACTGCGTCCGAACCGTATCCAAAATTAAAAATCTAGCCAAAGATATTTGAAATTTTGCATGAAACACAGATCCGAAAACCATGTCTCGCGCAAAGGCGCAAAGGGCGCCAAGAACAACAAATTCGAAGCACGAAATCCGAAATTCGAAACAATTTCAAATGACCAAAATATGTAAAATTCCAAACAAGCTTGCTTCGGATTCGGTGTTTTGGATTTTCCCGATTTGAAGTTTATTTATCTCTGAGTTTGTTTCGGATTTCGATATTCGGATTTTGGATTTGTTTCGCTGGTTGCTT
>JAHKKJ010000649.1 GCA_020027655.1 Deltaproteobacteria bacterium
CATCGAGAGCCTCGGCGAGAGCGGGCGCCAGTCCCGTCAAGGGAGCGTATTGTAACTCATTCGAGGCGCCCGAATGCAGACACACCGGCACCCCCAGTTCCTCGCAGATCGCCCAAACTGGGTCGTACTCAGGTCCGCTCACGTGAGGCACCGAGCGCAGATGCATTGGCAGAGACGGGAAAACAACCCCGCGATGTCCTTTGGTCACAGCTCGCCTAATTTCTTCTACAGTCGCCTCGACCGGCCAGATGGGAACGATGCACTGCGGAACGAAACGAGGGCTGGCGGCCGCCCACTCCTCGATCAGCCAGTCATTATAAGCCTGCACGCAAGCAAGCTCGAGCTCCGGATCTTGGAGCCGACCGAACGCCTCTCCTGCGAAACCCGCCACCGATGGGTAAAGCACCGAATAGTCCACGCCCGAAGCGTCCATAGCTTTGAGGCGCTCTGACGGGAGATAGGTCGCCGACGGCACGTCATTCCAACAGCGGGGCTCCCGATTACGATCGGCCATCAAAGCGCCAGCGTTGGCAGGATACCCGTTGAGGAGCGCCTGCCCGTCGACCATCCACCGCTCGGTGCCATCGACTGCGCGCTCGAGATGGGGGACACGGTCACCAAAGCGATTCTTCGAGAGACGATCAGTCCACAGGCTCGGCGGCTCCTGGATATGATCGTCGACGCTGATCAAGCCGTATTTCAAGTGCATGGAATCTCGCCTCTCAATCATTTTTTTCCGGTACGGTGGCCTCAATCCGGTAAACGCGGAGCGCGTTCTCATAGAGCAATTTACGACGGTCCTCCCGCGGCACTCCTTTGAGTACACGCTCTACCTCTTTCCAGGAGCGCGGATAGTACGAGGCCACATGGGGAAAATCCGATTCCCACATGATGTTATCGATACCGATGTCGTGCCGCAGCTTGATGCCTTCGGCTTCGAACCAGAAGTTCACGTACATCTGGCGGCGGATGGCCTCGCTAGGACGCGTGGCAATCCCCTCCGTCCACAAATGGCGACACTCCCACTCGTGATCGCATGCCGCGAGCACGTAGTTGAGCCCGCCGATCCCGGCCTCGGCAAACACGCACTTCAAGCGCGGGAAGCGCTCCGTGACACCTGAGAAAATCAGTTGCGGGATGATCTGAGCCGGCGTTACCGCAGAGGTGGCGGTGGAGGCCGAGTGCGCCTGCCGCGGCGTGTAGCCATCCCACTTGCGTACGGACGCGCCCGCGCGTAGCCCTGCCGAACCATGAAAGTGGATGGGAACACCCAGCTCCTGGCAGACACCCCACACCGGATACCAATACGGGTCAGTCAGATGCGGCAGCGACTTGGGCATCTGCCCGAGGACGTTGACTCCCCGATGGCCGCCCGCCTCGGCGCGCTCGATCTCACGCGCGATGGTCTGCGGATCACTCAGGTAGGGAAGGATCGCGACTGGCAAGTAGCGATCACTGGCGCGCGCCCACTCGCTCAGCGTATCGTTGTAGGCGCGCACCACCGCCAGCTCGAACTCGGCGTCTCTGAACTCGAAGAAGGTGCCGCCCGGCGGATTGGGAAAGAGCACCTCGGCGTCGACGCCGTCGGTATCCAGTGCCTTCAGGCGCTCCCGCGGCTCATAGGCCGTTCTTGGCACTTCGTCCCACCGTTTGGGATAGGTGGGGAACGGCTCGCCCATCACCGCGGGACAATTGCACACGCTGTTGTCTGCAGCAACCCCGTAGACACTCCAACGATCGACGCGGCAGCCTTTTTCCTCAACTTCCACAACCTGAGGGATACGGTCTCCCCACTTGCTAGCCGACATCCGGCGGGTGAAGTCGTTGCGCTCGAACGCTGCGTGAGAGTCTGCGCTGATTAATCCGTAGTTGATTTTCATGTGCCTACTATAGTCAGGGTGGCGGAACTGGGCAAGCGCGGCGCCGGAGCGCGCTACTGAGAAGCTCAACCGGGAGATTCTTCAAGTCAAGTCTCTGCGGATTAGCATCAAACGAGTCGAGAAAGAAGTTTACCTCAGTTTCGCACCTCGTGACAGGCCACTTGGTGCAGTGCTCTTTTTTCCTCCAGAAGAGGCTCGGTCGTTTTGCACTTACCGACGCGAATGGGACAACGGGGCTCCAACCGGCAGCCCGGAGGCGGGTTGAGCGGATAAATCACCTCGCCTTTGAGCGACGACTTTATATCGTCGGTGAACGATCCCACGGTCGGGTTGGAAGCCAAGAGGGCCTTGGTATAAGGATTCAGAGGCGCCTTGAAGATCTCCTCCACTTGGGCGATCTCCATGATTTTTCCCGCGTACATCACGGCCACAACGTCTGCCAGATAGCCGACCACGTTGAGATCGTGCGAGATAAAAATCAGGCTGAGTTTGAGCTCCCGTTGCAGCTTTTTTAGCAGATTCAGCACTTGCGCCTGAACCGACACGTCAAGCGAGGAGACCGGCTCATCGGCAATGATCAGTTTCGGCTTTGCGGCGAGCGCGCGCGCGATGCCGATGCGCTGGCGCTGGCCGCCGCTGAATTCGTGCGGGTAACGGTAGAGATGCTCGGGACGTAGGCCCACGAGCTCGAGCAATTCAGCCACCTGATCCACTCTCTCTTGCCGTTTGGTTCCGTAGAAGATGCTCAAAGGCCGCCCGACGATATCCACAACGCGCATCCGGGGATTCAGCGAAGCGTAAGGATCCTGAAAAATCATCTGAATGTGTTTGCGCAGCTCCCGCACTTGCTTCTTGGGGAGATGCAGAATCTCTTTGCCGCCGAAATAGACTTCTCCGGATGTCGCTTGAATGAGGCGCGCAATCAGACGCGCCGTCGTGGATTTGCCGCAGCCGCTCTCACCCACCAGGCCGAAGGTTTTTCCTTCGGGAACGGAAAAAGAGATTTGGTCCACCGCTTTGAGAATCTTGGTTCCTCCCATGAACCGGCTCAAAAAGCCCCCGCTGATTTCGAAATATTTCGTGAGATTCTTAACTTCAAGCAGGGACATCAAGCACCAGGAAAGTAACACGCAGCCAGGCTGTTAGCGATTTTTCCTTCGAGCCGTGGTGGCTCGGTTTTGCAGATCTCCTTGGCTTTGGAGCAGCGCGGGTGAAATTTGCACCCGGGAGGCGGCTCGAACAGATTGCAGACGTTGCCAGGAATCGCGTTCAAAGATTGGTGGCGCAGTTCCGGTCTAGGAATGGCGTGGAGGAGCGCGATGGTGTAGGGATGCTGGGGCGTGGTAAACAGAACCTTTTTTTCGGCGAGTTCAACTATCGATCCCGCGTACATGACGCCGATGCGGTCGCACAGCCGGCCCACGACGCCGAGATT
>JAHKKJ010000136.1 GCA_020027655.1 Deltaproteobacteria bacterium
CCGTTCGAAGCTTCTAAGACCTGCCATCCATACAACTGAACAACCTCTGCAATCGCCTGCCGGACCGCCTCGTCGTGGTCCACGATCAGGATTGTTTTCGGTTTGGATTGTGCCATTTAAATTTTCACTCCTGAGCCTAGTTGAGCAACTCAGGTGCCAGTTTTTTTGCAACGAGGTTTTTAGCGGGGAATATCAAAAATGCGGCGGTTCAACTATCGCCGGGCGGCTACAGCAATTGGAAGATCGTCGTCATCAACGCAGGAATGAGAAAGGTTTTTTCGTATCGTCGGACGGCGATAGCAGCCTAGACGGGCTTAAAGCATGGGAAACCCATGAGTCAGGTGCTGTATCGGGTTTTGAAGCAAGCGAGTGATCATTGCGGCCAAGCCGGTATAGCGGGCCCGCGCCGACTCCAGGAAATACAAGCACTTCTGGATTCCGCCGCCGGCGCTGTTAGCACATACTTTCGCGGCAAAGACAGGGCTTTTCAGACAAGTGAAGTTGGCGTTCTGAAAAAACGCGCCGAACGTAAATCGGGAGAGATTTACCTTTGGTTCAACTTGGAACTAACTGTGAACTGTAGACGAGGCTTTGGCAGCGGGTTGTTAGACTTGAGGCCGTACTTTTTGATGAGGCGAAAGAGAGCGTTCTGGTTCATCTTTAACAGCACCGCTGCCTTGGAGACGTTGCCTTCGGTCAGAGCGAGGGCGGTTCGGATGGCCCGCTTCGACCATTCCTCCGCAGCTTTGTCTTTCGCCTCTTTGAAAGACAGCAAAGGAAAACTGCCCGGTTCCGGATCAAGATGCTCAGCTTCAATCCGTAATGCACCCAATGTCTTGCCGCGCAGGACTGCTTTCCCCAGCACATTCGCGAGTTCGCGTACGTTGCCCGGCCATGGACGGCTCACTAAGGCAGCCAGCGCCTCACCCGATATCTCAGTTGCTCTGAGGCCACCGGTCTTATCATCCGTCGTCGCTCGCTCCACGAGCGTCCGGGCAATGATCGGGATGTCTTCAGGATGCTCTCTTAGCGGGGGCATGAGTATACGGTGACTGTTAAGCCGATAGTAGAGGTCTTCACGAAAAGTTCCCTCTCTTATCATGGCGTCAATGTTGGCGTTGGTGGCCGCTACCGGCCGCATTTGAACTTGCTCCGGCTTTTCTGCGCCAAGAGTCCAGATCTCTTTAGTTTCGATGGCGCGAAGGAGTTTCGGCTGTAATTCGAGGGGAAGCGAAGTTAGCTCATCCAAGAATAATGTTCCTCCCTCCGCCAGCGCGAAGCGTCCTCGTTTTCTCGCGTCGGCGCCCGTGAAGGCTCCTCTTTCGCGACCAAAAAGTTCGGATTCCACAAGCTCCTTGGGCAAAGCTCCCATATTGACCGCGATGAACGGTCCCTTTTTTTGTGGCGAGAGGTCATGAATAGCGCGCGCGGCTAGCTCTTTTCCGGTGCCGGTCTCTCCCGTGATCAATACGGGAGAGTCGGAAGTCGCGGCCAAATCGATCTCCTGATAGACCTTTTGCATCAACAGGCTGGAGCCCACAAGCTCCCCGCGGGAGAAGCGAAAGGCCATTTCCCTCAGTTTCAGCGTATCTTCTACGGTTCGGATATGGAAAATCAGCTCTTCCGGGTCAAAAGGTTTCGTGAGATAGGCCCGGGCTCCTCGACGCATGGCTTCAACTGCCGAGGGGATGGTTCCATACGCGGTCATTATAACGACTGCTATTTCCGGCTTTCGGCGCCGCGCTTCCTTGAGCAGTTCCGTCCCATTCATCCCGGGCAGTCGAAGGTCGGTTACTAACAGATCCACCTCGGGGATCTTTTTTAGGGCGGATTCGCCGTCAGTCGCGTAGTCGATATCCAGCCCGGAATCTTGGAAGGACTCTCGTAGAGCCTCCACTACGGCGGTATCATCTTCGACCACTAAGGTTCTCATCGCTCTTCACGCCTGCTGGCAAGTGGGAGAATAATCTCAAAGCGCGCTCCTCCTTCCTTCCTGTTTTCCGCTGTGAGCTTCCCCCCGTAACTTTCGCAGATTCTTCTTGCAATGGTAAGACCCAAGCCCGTGCCCGTGCTCTTGGTTGTATAGAAGGCTTCAAATAGCAGATCTGGATCGAGTCCCAATCCAGGGCCATTGTCTTCGATCCTGATGACGATCTGATGATCTTGGGTTTGCGCGGACACATACAGGTCATTATCGCGCCCGAGCGCATCCCGCTCGTTCTCGAGAAGATTGATGAGAACTTCTTGCAATTCATCAACGCGGACGGAAACGCCAGGCAGCGAATGCGGAAGGTTCACGATTACCCGGACTCCCTTTGCCGCGAAGCTCGGATCGAACAGATCGGTGGCGGCGCGTATGACTTCAGCGTATGAAAGCAACTTCGAATAAGCAGCGCGTTGCTTAAAAAATCCGAGCATCGATCGCGTCGCCCGATCGATCCGATCCAATTGACCCATGACCAGATCCAGCTTTTCAGTGGTCTCGGGTCGGTCAGCCACAGTCTTCTTTAGGGTATGCAGCCGTGTCTTGATAGCGAGGAGAGGATTGTTGATTTCGTGCGCGACGGAGGCAGCCACCCGGCCGAGAATTGCCTCTCGTTCGGCGGTATCCAAGGCCCGCTTCGCTTCTATGAGAGCAGTAATATCTTGGATCGTTCCACCCAAGTGGACAACCCGCCCTTCCGCGTTCTTTATCGGGTGGACAATCGCATTGAAGTGTTGCAAGGGGCCACGCAAGGGATGGCTGCGAAACTCTTGGGTGAACGGTTCGCCCGTTTGGATAGCCCGCCTCTCTCCTTCCTCAATGAGGTGACGGTCATCGGGATGCACCATCTCCAGAAATTCCGCCAGGGTCGGGGCTCCGCGCGCCGGGTCACAGTTAAACAAGCGAAACATCTCCGCCGACCACGAGGCCTTCTGCGTTGCCAGGTCCAGTTCCCAACTGCCGAGCTTGGCGCGCTCTTGGGCCGCTCGGAGGTCCGCTTCGCTTTTGCGAAGCTCTTCCAGCATGATCTCCCGTGTCTGTCTGAGATGCAGGGTCGTCCGATCGGCCCGCCCGCGCTCAAGGAAAAAACTTGCCAGCGCGATCGCGGTGAAGCCGAAGGCCAGGGCGACACCCGGAAATACCGGAGAGATGAAAAGCCCTGTGGAACCCATCAGCCAGCCGGTCGCGATCCAGAGCCCACCAGCCGCGGCGACCAACATCGCGCCACCCCAGGCGACTCCAGCCACCGCGGCCATGAGCGCGGCGAGCGGGCCAGCGGCCACTACAAGCGCAAGCTCGATGGCAGGCGCCGCGGGAGATCGCCGGATAAAGTCACGGCGCAAAATGCTATCGGCCACGGTAGCGTGGACCTCCACGCCCGGAAATGTCGTGTCCAACGGTGTTGCGACGCTGTCGCCGAGCCCGGGGGCAGAGGTGCCCAGAAACACGATCCGGTTGCGGAGCGATCCGTCGGGTACCTGATCCCCGAGGACATCGGCAGCGGAGATGTAGGGAAAGGTCTGCTTCCCACCGCGGAAGTGCAGGAGCAACCCGCCTCTCGGATCGAGGGGCACAACGATGTCTTCGAGGGCCAGTGATTCCAGTCTGCCGCCAGTCGTTCGGAGAACAAACTGCCGGATGCCAAGAGCAGGAACCAGGGTCGCTAGGCCGAGGCTCGGATAAACGAGCCCGTCGTGGGCAATTATGAGCGGCATGCGCCGGAGAATCCCGTCAGCGTCAAGCGCGGCATTCAAGAAGCCCGAGCCGGCTGCCGCGTCCGCAAGGCCTGGCAGGCTGCAGAGCACCGCCGACGCTTGGAAAAGCGCCGCAACTTCTGCCCTGCCGCCCGGTTCCTGCAGGGAGACTACAGGAATTGGATGGAGGACGCAGCCGCTTCCCCCTTCCCGCTCCGCGCCGAACCGCAGATTGTACCCGAGGATAAACGCGCCACGGCTGAGCACCGCGGCGAGCGCCGCGTCGTTCGGCGTCAGCGCGCTCAGACCCGCTCTCGACTCGTGATCAAGTGTCGCAGATGGCCGCTGCGCCGGAGACGGTAGGGTCTCGTCTGGCTCAGCGAAGATCATGTCGATCCCGACACTCGCGGCACCGAGGGCTTCGATCTTTTCTAAGAGCCGAGCGAGCTGGCCCCGCGGCCACGGCCAGCGACCAAACCGCGCAAGACTCCGCTCGTCGACGTCGACGATCACGACCCGTCCCGACGTCTGGAAGCGGTGCGCGGACCGGAACAGGACATCGTAGACCCGCTGATCCAGGTAGGCTAGGAGGAACGGCGGATACAGATAGAGCCCAGCGACCAGCAAGGAGGCGATTAGCCCCCACGCAACAAGACGCCTGTAGGAGCGCCGGCCTCTGTCGAGCGGCTTCACCATACGGTGATCTCAACCCGGCGATTGCGAGGCTCCCGAACCTGATCGCGGGTCTTGACGAGGAGGTTATCCTCACCGTGGGACTCGATGTCGAGGATATTCCGGTCCACCCCCTGCAAGACTAGCAGGTCAGCGACCTTTCTGGCGCGCCGTAATGACAGCTGGTAATTGTAGTCGCGTGTTCCTATGGTGTCCGTATGGCCGATGACGCTGACGTCAATCGCGCCGCGATCGCGTATGGTCCGGAAGACCTCCGCGAGTAACACCTCAGAGTCTGGAGTCAATTCTTCCGAATCATCTTTGAAATAGAGGATGAAGCGTGCGGGCGCGGCAGGCTGCGCCGCCAAAGTCTCCCCGAAGATTCGTTTGATCTCCGTTTCCTCGAGAGTCGACGGCGGGCTCGGCGCATGGTCCGCACTCTGAACTGTGGAGGCCTGGTGGTGTTGGTCTACCACTTGAGTGCCCGTCCGGTTCGTTACTGTGATGTGGCCAACCTTTCCCTCTGGGTCCGGGATCAGAAGGAACGTGCTCCGCTTGGGAACGGGGGATGGTGGTGGCGCCGGCGCCGCACACGATGCGAGCAGCATGAGACACACACCGCCGCCGACCAGCGACCTGCGGCATCTTTCGTACCATCGTTCCCCAGTGAGCATCGGCCCTGCTCTACTGTGTTTCCACTTTCACCAGGAAGTGCGTTCCCCGGACTCCAACAATTGCGACAGGGGTCTCGACGCGGACAGCGTCATGAGAAAGCTTGGCGATCTTCCCCGAGACAAAGGCCATGACGCCGCGAGCCATCTTGACGACTAGTCCCAAACGGCCCTTCGCTGGCGCAAAGACAAAATGGTCGATCTGGATCTCGCTTTCGGGGCCGAGCGACAACCTCGTGTCGTCACGCAGCACTACCCCCATGCGACCGTCGGCACCTGTCCGCAGGACGTCTCCTTCCTGGAGAGAAAGCCCCAGGCGGGCTGGCAGCGTTTCGTCTCCCCGTTGTACGGTGGCGATCCCTTCGGTCACTTTGACAAGACCTATCGGAGACGAAGCGCCCGCGATCGCTCCGAGCAGGACTAGAACGAGCACCATAGCGACTGCCATGACAGGCAAAGCTCTCATGGGCCCTCCTCACCCGAGGTGGCTATCCAGAGAGGTGACACGCGGTAAAAAAGCGCTATCGGGGAGTCAAAATTCCTGTCAAAACCAATTGTGCAGAGCGGGAGGGCGATCCACTTCACTCTAACCGGGTGCATTTTGTTTTCGCCTCCCCTTTTCTCGCACACAACCGGGCTGAACCCCAGGAAAACCGTCGCAAGCACCAGACAGCTTTTCCTATAGACAGACATTTGATTCCAATAGGGAGGCGAAAATAGTCGAGATTCAACTCGACTGAGCCGTCTATGGGTCCACTGCTAGCGCATATTTGAGCTGGAAGCAAGTTTTTGAAGAACGTGTCGCATTGCTTAAGGTCGCCGCTTTCGATCCCAAGGCGAAACCACTGCACGCGCTGCTCGGCGCTGCCGTGGGTAAAGCCCTCTGGAACCACACAACCCCGCGCGTATTTGAATCCCGCGCGCGGTTTGGGGTCTACAGCGTCTTTTACCTTTCACTTTCATCGCTTCTCGCCAACTCTTTGGATTCCAATATCAAAAGTAAAGATCCCCCGTTCCGTCGTGACGTTACGACCACACCTCCATTCGCACTCTCCGGTCAGTCCCGCGTACGGGACGACTGATCCAGCTTTTGCAGCTTCAGGAGAAATCCGCGGTGTGCCTTTTGCATCGGGGCAATCTCTCCCCGACTGCGAACCATCTCTCGAATATCGCGCTCCAGACGGAGCCGTCTCAACGCCCTCGCCCGCGCCACATCCTCGTACACACCCATCAGGCCTCCTACCCACATGGAGTACTCCCGGTTGCTGATTCGGTGCTGGCCATATTCGCGAATGAACCGATCCGATTGCTCCAGCAGCACCGGGGTGGACTTGACTCGCGCCAGCACAGGCACCACGGTGAAGAGGCGCTGCTGCCACCGGACATTCTGCAGAACGTCCGCGGGGTCGCCGTTCGAAAGCTGCAGCATTGTCAGATAGGCGTCGAAGGCATTCAGCAGTGCGCTGTGCGCGACGGCTACGTCGCCTGCTGCTCTGCGACCCACGTAGCCTGCGAGCTTGCGCAGGGCCTGCGCGAGTTTGAACGGGTCCCCAGAGCGCTCGAGGGCGAGCATACGTTTAACGGCACTGACGAGGAACGGACCTTGCTCCCGGACGAACCGGACATACTGAGCTTCGCTGATCCTCCCATAGCGTGACAGCTTCTCCAGCGCTGCGAGCTCGTCGTCGGCGCCCTCGATCTTGAAACCGGCGCTCAGACGTGCGAGCAGCGAACGGTGCCGTTTCAATGCATCCTCTATGACCTGGCGTATGGAGCCCAGCCGCGCGCCGGCCCCAAAACCGTTCACTACCGTGCCATTCACCAGCTCGAGTACGTGAATCGGCAGGATGTCGCCTTCCTTTCCCTTCGGAGCACTGAAGGTGAGGCCGATCCAGCGGTTCTCCCCTGGCTGCATGCGAGGCGCCGTGATGATCGAACCGGGCTTCAACGCGACGTCACGTCCGCCCACCATCCGGACCCGTGCTCCCTTCAGCCGCTCCAGAACCCGCCGGTCGATCTCGATCCTCAGTGTCATGTCTCGCACGATCGTCGCGGCATTGTGGATGATGGCGTAGAACACATCGCTCGCGTCAGCTCCCCTCGCCGGGGTCGTTGACAACCCCATGTTGCGCTGCGCCTTGTTGTTGTCGTTGATCACACGCAGATCCGTGGTCGGCCACCCCGGCGCGTTACCCACCAGACTTGGCCCCACGAACGGGTCGCCCTGAGTGGAGATCTCGACGGCAAGGCACAGGTGAGTGGATGAGACAGCGTTCAGATGCCAGTGGTATGCGGGCGTGACGAACGGACCCACATCAGCAGGGTTGAACGTGACTGTTGGATCCGGATCGGGGAACGATACATCCGGATCTACCGAGCCCGCGTCCGCGTAGTTGCTACCCACCCCCAGCTTCGAGACAAGAAAATGCGCCGTGACCACGACGCTGCCGGACGCAGCAACCACGTTGCGACGCACGCGCGCGAATGCCCAGTTGTCCCCGATGATTCCCATGCCGTTTCCTGCGTCCTCGTTCTCCGGCTGGTCGTTCGGGAACGCTCCGGGCAATGTGCCGCGCCGGTTCCACACGTCGCTCGTAGCATAGAACACGGGATGCGTGGACGGCTCGAGGCCATTGTCGCCGCTTGACGGACTGTCCGTCCAGTCTCTGACGTAGAAGTCGTCAGCAGCCTCGATGTCTGTGATCTTGAAAAAGAACGGATCGATCGAGACGGAAACGGCAGTCATGCCGTCTGTTCCAAGCAGCGTGTTCGTCGCCCAGTTGACGTTGCGAAGGTACGTGACGCCTTGGGGAAAGTTCCCGGCGATCGGCGTGTTGTTCGCCGAAAACGCTCCGTAGAAGTGCTTGCCGAGCGAGACGAGCCCCGCGTAATCCCCAATCGGATTCGACGCAGCGTACGTGCCGTTCTGGTCCGGCACATTCGCCAGCGTCAGATCGGTCGGGGCTGTTGCGAAGCCGTCGTTCGACAACTCCACGTGCGTCTCCCAACGGTTGCCGCTGCCCGGGTTGTTGAGCCGCTGATAGAGAAATGCGACCTTGCCGCGGACATTG
>JAHKKJ010000650.1 GCA_020027655.1 Deltaproteobacteria bacterium
GAGTGGATCCTCCAGCAAACGGAGATGCAAGAAGACGGAAAGAAGAAAAGCGATCACACCAAAGAGCACGGCGTTGATCAAATCCATGAAACGGTTTGCGATCGGTTTGGACTCGACAAACATCAGCTCTCAGGATTGGATAATCGGGAACGAGGATTTAGTAGGCCGGTCGAATTCGATCGCGTGGGGGAAGGCTATCGAGCTTTCTTACGGTATGAAACCGTTCGTGTTACGACAGAGACCCACCCCACACAAGACGAAGCCCTCGCCAGTTTGATTCAGACTCTGCATGCTCAGGGATACAGGCAACTCAAAACGCAAATGAGTTTTCTGTTTGTCTTGTCCTGGATTTCCGTCGCAGTGGTACACGCCGCGCAGCCGCAAACGCCCACTAGCGATGTGAGTGTACGGGTTTTTAATTCGACGGATATCACTGTGCCGCAGCTCAAGCCTGGAGAATGGACATCGCTTACCTTCGATTCAGAGCGATGGGACACCGCCAATCTGCATGAGACCGCAACCAATTCCGGCAGGCTGAAAGCGCCCGTGGCAGGCAAATACTACATCTTTGCCAACATCACCTGGGAAAGCCCCATCGGCACCGGGCTCTGGGGACTGCGCCTGCAATTGAATGGGAAGACTGTCATCGCTGAACAATCGCTGCCCAACACCGCAGCTCCGTTTAGAATTTCGATGTCGGTTGGGACTCTTTATGCGCTCGCGGCGGGCGATTATGTCGAAGTACAGGTATTTCAGAACAGCGGCAATCCACTGTTGATTCGTACTATCCCGGCAACGTCACCGGAATTCGGCATGGCCAAGCTTCCGTGAGACCATAAAGCAGAAAGAGTGTCGGGTGTCGAGTGACGGGTTTCGGGTTTAGGATTTGGACATTTGGATTTTTGATTTAGAGTTTGTTTCGGATTTCGAGCTTCGGATTTCGGATTTTGCTTCGCGCGAAGATCGCTAAGTAAGAAGAGGAAAAAAATTCAGGGAGAGTCTCAATGACACCTCCGAAAGGAGGAGAATCTCAATGAAACGCACAATGATAAACAGAATGATGGGAGCCGCATTTTTATTTCTGTTGGTGTTCAGCCAGGCGTATGCGCAGACCGATCCGCTGCCGTCTTGGAACGACGGGCCTGCCAAGAAGGCGATCGTCGAGTTCGTGAAGACAACCACGGAAAAGGGCAGCGCGAAGTTCGTGGCGTCGGAGGCACGCATCGCCACCTTCGACCAAGACGGCACGACCTGGGTGGAGCAGCCGATGTACACGCAGGTGATCTACTGTCTGGAGCGTGTCCCCGCGGTCGTTAAGGCGAAGCCGGATCTCGCCAAGGTCGAACCGTTCAAGACCGTGCTCTCCGGCAACCGGGAGGCGATGGCGAAGTTCACGATGCCAGATCTTGAGATGATTCTCGCCGCCACCTTGACCGGTATGTCAGTGGACGAGTTCAGCGCCGAAGCGAAGAAGTGGCTCGAAGCGGCCAGGGATTCGCGCTGGAAGCGGCCTTATACCGAGCTCACGTACCTGCCGATGCAGGAAGTGCTAAAGTACCTGCGTGCCAACGGCTACAAGACCTATATCGTCACTGGCGGCGGGCAGGACTTCGTCCGCGTATACTCTGAGCGCGTGTACGGCATCCCGCCCGAGCAAGTGGTCGGTAGCGCAGGCGGCACCAGTTACCGCTATGCCAAGGACGGCAAGCCGTTCCTGACCAAAGAGCCCAAGTTGTTGCTCAACAACAACAATGCCGGCAAGCCCGAGGGCATCCACCTGATGATCGGGCGGCGGCCCTACGCGGCGTTCGGCAACTCCACCGGGGACAAGCAAATGCTGGAGTATACCCAGGCGGGCGACGGCGCGCGGCTCGCGATGCTAGTGCTGCACGACGACGCGAAGCGAGAGTATGCCTACGGTCCCGCGCAAGGGCTACCCAATACCAAGGTCGGCACCT
The DNA here is from genome assembly GCA_020027655.1 of Deltaproteobacteria bacterium. Classification (GTDB taxonomy): domain Bacteria; phylum Desulfobacterota; class Binatia; order UBA9968; family UBA9968; genus DAIRFP01. The sequence goes on from JAHKKJ010000650.1 coordinate 1,959, forward strand.
TCACGCAGGCGCTGTACGACGAGGCGAAAAAGAAGAGCTGGACCGTCATCAGCATGAAGAACGATTGGAAGAGTATCTTCTCGTTCGACAAGTGACAAGTGTCGAGGGTTGAGTGACGAGTGGCGCATTAACGGAACAACATTCAACCGGAGTGCATGATATGAAAAAGCATCGCGCGAAATCACCCGACCCGCTGCCGTCGTGGAACGACAGCGCAGCGAAGCAGGCCATTCTCGATTTCGTCACGCGCGTAACAAAGAAAGGCGGGCCGGACTTCGTCCTTGAAGCGGACCGTATCGCTACCTTCGACAATGACGGGACGCTCTGGTGCGAGCAGCCTTTCTATTTCCAGGGGCTTTTCGCCTTCGATCGGATCAAGGCGCTCGCGCCGCAGCATCCCGAGTGGCAAGAGCGCCAGCCGTTCAAGGCGGTGCTCGACAACGATATGAAGGCGCTCGCGGACTTGGGTGAGAAGGGCTTGCTGGAACTTGTGATGGTTTCGCACGCGGGGAATACCACGGAAGAATTCCAGACGATTGTCCAAGACTGGCTCGACAACGCGAAGCATCCGCGCTTCCAGCGGCCTTTCCATGAGCTTGTCTATCAACCGATGGTCGAGTTGCTCGCGTACCTGCGCGCCAACGGTTTTAAAACCTTCATCGTGTCGGGCGGCGGCATCGAGTTCATGCGCCTGTGGGCGGAGGAGGCTTACGGCATCCCGCCCGAGCAAGTCATCGGCAGCAGCATCGTGACGAAGTTCGAGATGCGCGATGGTAAGCCGGTGCTAGTGCGCCTGCCTCAGCTCAACTTTCTTGACGATAGAGCCGGCAAGCCCGTCGCCATCAACCAGCACATCGGCCGGCGGCCCATCGCCGCCTTCGGCAATTCAGATGGCGACCTGCAAATGTTTCAGTGGACCGCCGCTGGCGATGGGTTGCGTTTCTGCTTGCTGCTCCACCACACCGACGCCGCACGTGAATGGGCCTACGACCGGGATTCGATGGTCGGACGATTAGACACTGCGCTAACAGAGGCGAGAGCGCGCAACTGGACGGTGGTGGATATGGAAAAGGACTGGAAGCGAGTGTTCAGTTTCGAATGATGAGGACGAGGGAAGAGTGTCGAGAGTCGAGTGATGAGTGGCGAGGCGGGAAAATGAACGGGAGCGAACGGATTACGTGCATCCCAATTATCCGGCAGGTGCTCTGAAAAACGGCTCCAGCATATGCCCTAGAAATGACGATCTCCTCGTGGGTCGACCCAGAGTACCCCCTCTGCCAAGCCTTTTCGCACTCAATCGGCGGAGAGCATGGGAACCTTGGGTAAGTTCGAGGTAGTTTTGGGTACGCTG
>JAHKKJ010000137.1 GCA_020027655.1 Deltaproteobacteria bacterium
CAGATCTGGAAGAGCGGACCTCGAGCCGCCGCTCCCAGCCGCTTGAACAGCAATCCCCAAACCAGCAGGGTGGCAGCGGAAACTACGAGGTACTTGCTATCGAAGACGAACATCTGGTCCACGCCGGCGGCGAGCGAGATCTGCGACGGAAACCAGCGGGCCGGCATCGCGCCTGATAGTGCAAGATGGAGCACCACGATCGCGGCGATTCCGCCGAGCAGCAACTTCGATCCGTACGCCGGACCGAGGCGGCGCGCCAGCCACAAGTATCCGAGGATGCCCGCCGCCCACAGCACCGGAAGCGCATGGGCGACATACGCGAGCGCCAGCAGGGCCGCGGCGATCCAGATCCCGCGTGGTTCGAGGCGCCAGGCAAAGGCCAGCGCCCAGAAGCACAGACCCAGGCTGAGGTAGAAGCCGAAGAAGCCCATGTGAAACACCCAGCCGTAAGCTGCCAGCGCGATCCACGGCAGCATGTTCCATGCGCGCCGCTGCCCGACCGTCGACACGAAGGCGAACGCGCCCCAGGCAAATACCAGCACTGCGAAACTCACCGCGATGCGCTGCGCCATTCCCGCGCCGATCGCACGGTAGAGCGCGCTCAGGATCAAATCGAAGAGGACGTTGGTGGTCTGACTCGCAATCGAAAGTCCGGGAGCCTTGCCTTGCGCGATCAACTCCGCCAGCCACGAGTTGTAGATATGGCTCGACAGATCGCCCGCCTGCAGGCGCGGCTGCCAGAAGCATGGGACCAGCAGCATGACTGTCGCGACCGCATACCAGAGCGGTCCGCGTACCGGCTCCGGGGGGGCGGCTGCAGCGGCGGCAGGGGGCTGGGCGTGCGCGACGGGTTTCTTCTTCTTTCGGGAAGGGGTTTTTTTGGGCGGTCTGCCGCCTACGTTTTTCAGTGTCACTTCCAATAACTTACCGAGCTTGCGCTTCGCGCAGTGCGTGCGCTCGTGCTAAGTGTTGACGGTACAGCCTGATAAACTCCTCTTCCGAGAGGATCCGCTGCCGCTCCGGGCGGCGCTGCTGGTAGTCGGAGTCCGATTTGGCGTTACGGATGAGGTGTAGCGCTTGTTGAAAATGCTCCTCAGACTCCGACCACTGGCCCTCTATCGCAAGCGATCCTGCCAATTGCGTGTGGCACCAAAGCACATGGATAAAATCCCTAGTCACTTTCCTATCGTTCCCAACGGGCCGGGTGCGTAGAGCTTGATAGTAATGTGAAATCGCCTCTACGTGATTTCCCTGCTCTGCCAAAAATATCCCATAGTTATAATGAGCATAGCTTGAGCCTGGATCGACCTTTAGCATTTGCCGCCAAAGCGTTTCGTCGTTTCGCCAAACTTTAGTCTGGTTAGAAGTTAATAAGGCAAGTGCGCCCAGGAGAACTATCGCTGCGGCGGTAGCTGGCAGGGCAAATGGTCTCTGTACGGCGTCACCACGGCGTCTTTGGCGACGTGTCTTAACCGGAGTTCGCCGTAACAGGCAAAGGAGCACTCCTCCACCCAAAACCGCCCACCCCCAAAAAGAGAGGTAGGTGTACCTGTCCGCCACCAAAAACTTTTCGTGTCCGCCAGTCTGAACGATGCCGGAAACAGGAGCCAGAACCGCAAGCGTTGATAGCCAGCATGCCCAAGGCCATCGGGTCCGCAGGCAATAGAACAAGATCGTAACGGCAAGGGTTATGGCCATGCCCGTGATTACCCACCAATCGAGGGGGCTAAAGGCCGGTGGTGTTTCATAGAGCGGAGATAGATTGAACGGAATAAGGGTTTTCCACAGATACCAGCTAGGGGCAAGTAATGCCTGAGCCGTTCGGCGGCTGATGGGAAAAATCTCTACTGGCACTTGTGACTCGCCCCACCAACTAACCAGGGCAAACAAAGCACCCATCAACAGAAAGGGGATTTTCTCGTACAGCACCGGGCGCGAGGCCGGGGTAAACCATTGTCGCGGATTCGGCGGGAGTCTTTTCAGGACGTAGATGTCTAGGAGTATGAGAACCGACGGAAGGGTGACGGCAATCGCCTTCGAGAGTAGCGCCGCGAGATAGCAGAGAAACACCGCGCCCATCCACCGCCACGAAGCGCCGGCCTTTGATTTCAGGTAGAACAGAATAGCCAAGAGAAAAAAGAAGCCCGATAGTACGTCTTTTCGCTCCACGGCCCACGCTACCGACTCAACGCGCAGGGGATGAATAGCCCACAGCAAAGCCCCAAACATCGCGCCGATGGTAAGCGAAGATTCGTCGCCGTTGGAACCCGGCAGAGCTAATGCCAGCAGCCGCTTGCAGATGAAATAGAAAATCACTGCGCTGGCGGTATGAAGAACGAGATTGGTTAAGTGAGAGCCAACCGGATTCAGTCCGCCCCAGATAACATAGTCCAGCGCGTGGGTTAGCCAAGTCAGGGGATAGTAATGATCGTTAAGTTCGCTGCGCAGGCTGAACATCCAACGGAGTTGCGTCCAGCCCAATCCCCGAAAGTTCTGGTTATCAACCAAATCCCGGTAATCGTCCCAAGCAAGAAACTCGTTCCACAGAACGGGAAGAAAAGTTAGAAAAGTTACTATGGTTACGATTAGCGGCGCGAGCCAAGCTGTGCGGGGTTTATTCAAGGCTGATATCTGCATTACTCCCACGTCGAAGGGTCGCGCGGGTTGAAGTAATTATCGGAAGGTCTCCAATTGGCTGCCGAGGAGTTGGCGTAGTCACTAAAACTCGGCGTCCTCTCAATGTAGACCCCTGGCTGGTTATAGATTCTGCGCAAATAAAACTCGACTGACGCCTCAAGGTTAATTGGCTGGTTCGGACTTGGTTTCCAGACTTTATAATCAGCTAGCTAATAAAAGGGCGTCCGTCGTTTCGTCGTACCGAATGCAAACACAAGCCGTACTGTCACGCCGAACCGATGCATCTACCCCGATAAAAATTGAGCCGCGTAAATCGGGCTGTAGCCCCATTTCCACACAGCTATCATAGGTTTCCGCTGAAATAAAAGAGGACTCGCTGGACACCCATTGATTTTGATGTAGACGGGCAAAGGTTGCGGGCCGCAAATTCTTTCTCTGTGAGTCGTAGTACTCCTCCGTTTGCCAGGGTAGACGTGCCTCGTGGTCCCAATAACAAAAAATCCTTGCCTCTCTGTTCTCGTAAATTGGCAGAGTTGGGTGAATCCTTACCGCTTGGCCCTCGGGATGCTCATCCCTGTCTACGGCTTTCTTGTAAAGATCCATTAGCAATTCCGACTCGCCCTCAAAACCTGCGTACGTTGCAATAAAATGATAATGATAGGAATTTGCTTTTTGGATCTCGACGCGAATAACTGAAACCCGGCTCCATCAGCCGCTTGCGAGCCAGCTGTCAACAGCTCGATAGCGAGTCGGGCAAAGAAAAGCAGCCTCCATTCGTCACTTTGGCCGGAGACTATCCGATAAGGCGGTCTTAGGTCAACTTTAGCCAGTCAAGCGGGGTACGGCTGGAAACCGCTCCCGATTGGAATAGAGGCTTTTATATAAGCTGGCTGTCCCTCGATCTTCCTCGGGACGGTGAGTATATCGAACCGTAGGATGGATCGAAGGTAATCTCTTTTATCGGAGGGTCTCTTTCAGGAGGGGCGTGGGACTCTTCCCATTGACCAATGTGTTGAAGAATTTTTTTTATCACACCAGGCTGGTCAATGATGACGTTTGCGAGAAGTAGTAGGAAACAGAGAAACTGGGAAAAGAGCTCCTGCAAGAGTTACCGAGGCTTTCAAAATCGACCTTCTTGAAACTACCATTAGGACCGCCCGGCTGAGGCTGTTGAAAGATTGTAGGGGCGCACGGCGTGCGTCCTAACAATTAGCTGTTTTGGGAACGATAGTGGGCGGACGCCGTCCGTCCCTACATTCATCCAAGTGTGAGTGCTCACGGTGATTCAGCCCGTCGTTTCCAGTTGCGTGCCGTGTGGTCCAGCAGCGAGGCGAGCGGAACAGCCCCAAGGAAAATGATGACCATCAGGAAGCGATTGCCGTAATGGCTTTCATACCATAACCGGTAAGTGCAGAAGAACAAGTAGAGGAGCAGCGAGCTCAACCCAATATAAAAGGCGATCGATTTATTCCTCCTGCCCAGTAATGGCAGCCCAAGGAAAGAAAGCAGCGTCAAAGGACTGGTAAAAAACAAACCGTTATCGCGATGAAACATCTGCAAATAAAGACCCTCTCGAAAAGGCAAATTGAAATCGTTTTCCTGGGAGTATGGAACAATCCTCCCCTGATGAAGCACTGCGATTCGATGATACGAAGTAGTAAATGGCGACCCAAACATTTCGTTGTTGAAAATCGCGAAGCACAAAAACGGTATGAATCCTCCAGCCGAAAGTATCAGAAGGTTGCGAAGGCGAGGCGCGGGACAAATCAAAAGGATTCCAGGTAGGAAGACAAACAGCGCAAATTTTGAAACAACCGTAAGCGCAAAAAGGAAACCGGAGAGGAACAGGCGTTCATTTCGATGGTTCGATTCCGCAGATGGCGGCAAAGCCACCAGAGCGGCAACCAGAAGAGCAGCAGAAAAAAGATCACCTGAAAAATTCCACACGTAATGCGGAATGAATGTAGCCACCCCGGTTAGAATTACAGCCACCGCTGCCGCCCGGGGTGACGCAAAGCGCATTGCCAGAACGGAAGTAAGAAAAAGAAGCACTGCAACCTGAATGAGATTAAAGGCAAGGGCGCCGGGTGGACCAAGTGCGATAATCAGCGGCATCGCAAGCATGGGCATGATTATCGAATGCTTGGGGACGAGTTTTCGATCCTTGGAAATTGAAACAGAGCCATTATGAACCAGGAAATCACCCCTGAGCTCGTTCGAAAGATCGAGATCGTGATCCGCGTAAAGCGAGAGCGCAGTAACGTAATAGTATGGACAATCGCCGCGCAAATAATGAATGCCGTCGTATCCGGTCGCTACAATGTAGGCATACAGGATGAAAGGGATAACCACGGCGAGCAACACGTAGCGCAGCATACGCAGATGCTACCATAACTGTTGCGGACATCTCGCCGCAACTGGCGTAGGTTATTTTGTGCAGAAAAAGGCTTCCGGATGCTTTGCGGTGGAATCAATTTCCGATTCCGGAGCGCCCGCTAAAAACGGAGTCCCCTGATAGGACTTCCGTATCAACTCCTTATTCATCTCCCGATCGTAAGAAACAAAGGAATTTGTAACATCTCCTGTACCGGGTTGATCCAAATCAAACACCCGAACAGGCGCGAACTCCTTGAGAGACTGATAAGCGCATTGGCTGAGCTTACCCAAAAGCTTTCTATCGAACCTAAAGTAAGGGCGGAGGACCTTTGGGAGAGTAAAGACATGTTGCCTGTGGGGTAAGGGGTAGAGGATCTCTTCAGTGATCCACTCGCCAAACATTATCCTTTTCTGGTGGCAGGATGGGCAGAAGTAGCGTCCCTTGCAGGAGAAGGATAAAAGGACTTCGTGCTTGCAGTCTTTCATTTGATCCGGGCAAAGCCTTTTCTTAGATCCCCGCAGCGGAGGTACTTATAGACTACCTCCCTGACAACATCCCGTAAGACTCCATATCTTTTCTGATACCGCTTTTCATAGACCGACCAAATCGGAGACGTGCTCAGAGATAGATTGGTACGGGAGAGACGACTTGGGCTTTCTTGCCTTATAGACAACCTCCACCACCATCCGGTGTTTTCTCCCGAGGAACGAGAGCCCAAAAGAACCTGTCAGATGGGATCATTCAACAAGACCAAAGCCCGATTCCCTTTTCAGAGGAACGAATCCATCTGATAGAGAATCGGGCTTCCGTCCTCAGTCCGATCTATGCTCGGGCAGATCCTTTAGCCCGTCAATGGGGCAACTTCCAAATTCCTTCCTGGCCTATCTATCCAAATCATATAAACGAGGGAGAGTATTAAAAATTCGGCAGCCACTCCAATGCCCCCAAGCTTGACGCATCCAATGCCGAAAAGCTATTGTCGATTTGATGAAAAAAACGATCAACGTGACGATCAACGGCCGCCTGTACGAAGAGGACGTCGAGCCGCGCTTACTCTTGTCGCACTTCCTGCGCGAAAACATCGGCCTTACCGGCACTCACGTCGGCTGCGTCGTCGGCGAGTGCGGCGCCTGCTCCGTGTTGCTCGATGGCAAAGTCATCAAATCCTGTCTCCACTTCGCCGTGCAAGCGGATGGCCGCGAAGTCACCACGGTCGAAGGTCTGGCAAAAGATGGTGAGTTAAGCCCGATACAAGAAGCGTTCGTCAAGCACTACGCTTTTCAATGCGGTTACTGTACGCCGGGAATGGTGATGACGAGCCACGCTCTTCTGCAGCGTAATCCCAATCCATCCGAAGAAGAGATTCGCAGAGCATTGGCCGGCAATCTTTGTATGTGCACCGGCTACGTGCAGATCGTTGAAGCCGTCAAAGAAGCGGCAGAAAAACAAAGGAGTGCTAAGCAGTAAGTTTTGAACAAATTCGAAACTCGAAATCCGAAATTCGAAACAATTTTCAAATGACCCAAACATCACAAATTCAAAACCAGTCCGTTTCGGCCTTGGGTGCAATTCGGATTTTGGATTTGTTTCGGATTTCGATATTCGGATTTCGGATTTTGTTTTGCCTGAGCTTTGACGCGAATAGATAAAAGGTAATGATTTATGGCTGACAAGAAATATATCGGTGCGCGCACCCGCAGCAAAGAAGGTCCACGGCACGTTACCGGCCGCGGTCTCTATACGGACGATTTCCGCTTGCCCGGCATGCTCCAGGCGATGATTTTGCGCAGCCCCCATGCCCACGCGAAGATCAGTTCCGTCGATCCATCCGAAGCCCTCGAAAACCCAAACGTGATGGCGGTGATCACGCCGGAGGATGTGAAGCAACTTACCAAACCTTTCAAGCCGGGAAGATATGCCGCCGGTCTCAAACGGCCCGTCGACGAGTACGCCGGCGCCGTCGAAAAAGTCCGTTACGTCGGCGAGCCCATCGGCGCCGTCGCAGCGCGCGACCGCGGCACGGCCGAAGACGCGCTGGAGTTGATTCAAGTCGACTACGAACCGCTACGAGCCGTGGTTGACGTACGCGAAGCGATCAAGCCGTCGTCTGCGACATTATTTGATGAATTGGGCACCAACCTCGCCTGGCAAGGCTCGCTTCAATACGGCGATATCGAGGCCGCCTTCAAATCAGCCGACCGCGTCGTCAAGGAAACCCTGAAGATTCATCGCTACAGCTCAACGCCGCTGGAACCTTTCAACGTCATCGCTTCCTACGACGCCGCGAGCAAACGGTTGACGGTGTGGGTGACGGCCCAAGTTCCGGAAGTGATCTACGATGGCTTGCGCGAAGCCTTGGGCTTGCAAGATGTTCGCGTGATCATTCCCGACGTCGGCGGCGGCTTCGGCCAAAAGATTCATTTGATCCGCAAGTACGTTGTTTTAGTGTCGCTGCTCGCCATGAAAACCGGACGCCCGGTCAAATGGATCGAAGACCGCAGCGAGCATATGATGGCCGGGGGCCATGCCTGCGCCCAGGAGTTCGAAGCCGAGGCTGCGGTCAAGAACGACGGCACGGTTCTGGGTCTTCGTTTCAAGGAGTACGACGATGTCGGCGGCTCGATCAGCACCCTGACGATTCACTTCACCAACAAGCTCAACAATCTTTCCAATACCTACCGGACGCCGGCCATTCACATGGAAGGCTATGCCGTCGTCACCAACAAATGTCCGCAGCTGCCGTATCGCGGTGTGGCCAGGCCCAACGTCTGCTACGCCATGGAGCTGATGGTCGATGCGATAGCGCGCAAGTATATCCAGCCCGAAGAGGAGACGTTTGATTTTGCCTTTATGTATATTCCGGCCGAGAATGTTTTTTACGAAGTGATCATCCGCGATGATGATTTAAGCCAAGAGCAGTCGCTTCAGGAATATTCCCAAAAAAAGCGGGTTATTTAATGATCCTTCCCACGCCAAAGCCCAATTCGGGCAGCGCCGTGTCACCCCTGCAAAGCTCCCCTGCCCGATGAGCAGTTTTGGCTTCCCGATCCCCTGGCT
>JAHKKJ010000651.1 GCA_020027655.1 Deltaproteobacteria bacterium
GTCACTTTACCGTCCGGGGTCAAAGTGTATAACCCCTTGCGTGTCTTCCCAAACAACGACGGCAGTGAATTGGTTTTCACGCTGTACCGCCGGCCGGACATGTCAGATCAAGAGTTTGCGGCAGATGCCAAGGCGGTAGAGAAGGACTTGGCAAAATTAAAGACCTTACTTGAAAAATAAATTCCGAGCATCAACAGAAATACCTGCTCGTTGAACTCTCCTACGCCTTGGATTGTGACGCAGCATCGTGCGCAAACTCGATGACAGCTTTATCGACCGGCTGGATAGTGTTTGTCCCGCAAAGTGATTGTATCGGGGAACTTATCGCAACCGAATGGCGTTAACTACAGTCGGGCTAAGCTAGCCCTTTTGCATTCAAAGGTAAAGATTTGACCCCTTAGCTTCCGCAGGCTTTAAGCCAATAACGATTCGGCCGGAATGGCTAAATGCTTCCGCAAAGACCGCATCATCTCAACCGTGAGTTTCCTTTTCTTGTTGAGAACTTCCGACACACGGCTCCGCCCCCCGAGAATCTTAGCGAGGTCCGATGGCTTGAGATCGAGCTGTTCCATGCGAAACTTTATGGCTTCAATCGGATCGGGAGGGTCGACCTTATAGTGCTTTTGTTCATAAGCCTCTACCAAGGTGACCAGTACGTCCAAGCGATCCCCCATCGAGGTGTTCGGTTTCGCATCCCAAAGATTGTCAATCTCCTTAAGCGCCTTTCGGTAGTCGCGTCCTGTCTTGATCGGTTTAATCGTCATGTCAAACCTCCTCTACCTTGATGAATAGTGATTTTATTGAGTATCCCTGACTGAACTAATCCAACTGCCGCTCATCGATTTTATACGTACATTCTATTATTCGAAACCTTCTTCTCTTTCGAACTTTTCTGGCTAGCGAAAGAGAGTTCTCCACGCACCGCTTAGGAGGACCAGATAGATCCCGAAGAGAATGAGGGTAATCAGGAAATTCCTTTTCCAACGGTCACTAAAGGCAATCCCGAAAGGGATCCCAATGACAAAGCCAATGATGTGAGCGACGTAAGCGACGTGGGGATCGTAACCAGGTATCCGGCTCTTCTCGGCGACCACGATGACGTTGTAGACGAAATAAATAATGGCCACTAGTCCCTGGGGCGCGAGGAAAAGCCAGGAGAACTTGAGCGGGCTCACAAGCATCACGCATGCCGCTAACGTGAAAATCGCGGCCGAGGCACCCAGCATTCCAGTCCCAGGAGGCATAAAAGGCAGGCTAAGAATGAAGCTTAGTATTCCGCCCGTGAAGAAGACCATCAAGTGCTTACCCGGACCAACGGTTTTCTCCAAGGTGTTTCCGAAGACGAATAGAAAGAGCATGTTGCCGATTAAGTGCAAGACGTTTGCGTGGACAAACAGGGCCGCCACGAGGGTCAATACTCTTCCTTTCTCGAGATTAGCAAAGCTAACCACAAGATTGTGTTCCGCAAATATCGGAGGCTGTTGCCAAGCCCAGACGCTGGCCACGATGCAAGTAAACATGAGGAGCGAGTTGATTCTCAAGGAAGTGTCAGCCGGATTTTTGGATCTTACCGCACCTTTGCACTGAAAAGAAAAACGAAGCAATTATTTCTGGCTGTTCAGGCTTCCGTGTGAAGAATCTGCCACCGTCGCGTTGACTTCGTCACCACGAGGTGATTCACGATCTTACGCTCGCCCGCTGAGGATGAAAATGGACTCACATCGTTGCATCGCATTTGGACTCCTTTCCCCTTGATGGGGAAAGGCCGGGATAGGGGTGCTCCGCAACCGATCAAACCAATCACCCCTACCTTTGTCCTTCCCCGTCGAGGGGAAGGAATTAGGGCGCTTCCGCCAGTTGGCTTCTTCATAAGCCGGTCATTAGCGCATGCCTCAAACCCAATTTTCAAAGGAGGTCGCGAAGGATACGAAGATCGGATAACAGAGATGGGGCCGAAAACAGCTTGGCCTCAATTATTAACGCCAAGCAACGAGAATGGCTAGATTAGCCCCTGGGTTCTGGCAGTTACGTAAAACTGCTTCCTGGCAATTAACTCAGCTCCTAAACCGAAGAGCACAACCAGAGGGACCACGAGCCATCCGATGAAAGGAATAATGGCAAGAAGGTAGTAGACGAACAGTCCCAAAACGAAAGCGGAGGCCCGGCCTGAGTTTGGCCGCAAACGAGCGAGGATGAATTCACCGATTCGGCCGATCGCGTAGATTCGCGCCCAATAGAGCACGATGAAAAACGCGGTCAGGAGAATGATTGCAACGGGGATGGCCACGACGGTTGCAAACAGAAGGCTGCAGACGACAGGCACCACGATCGCGGCGACAAATCCGATTCCCAAAGATGCCCATGGCCTCTCTTTAAGCGTAGTGACCACGGTTTGGTGAAATCTTGGCAGAAAGCGCACCGAGAGCAGGCCCAGGATCAACGTAGAGAGAAAATTGATTGACACAAAACCAAGCCATGCGAAGAACGCCGCCGGAAAAAGCCGCGGCCTTTTCGGCGGGACGTTTCTGACGATTTTCCCACTGATACGGGCTCCTTCGCTTACCGAGGCTTCCCGGCCACTCCAGTAGTTCACGTCGCCCTGAATGTCGGCCCTGGAGGCGATACGAAGTGTCCCCACGGCGGCGTCTACATTGCCGCCGACCCGATTCGCTACAGTCAGAGTTCCCGCCGCTATCTTCACGGCACCGGCCACCGGGGCAGACAAATCGACATTGCCTCCCGCGGCGACGAGCCCGCCACGCACGACAGTCGAGGGGGCCAGCTCCACCTGGCCGCCGGCAACAGTCAAATTTCTTCCGACGCTGCCGCTGATTGTTACCTGGCCGCCGGCAGCCCGCACATCCTGAGATACGGTTCCCGAGAGACTGACTCTGCCGCCGGCCACGAGAACGTCTCCGTTCACAGTGCCGTCGATAACGACCTGGCCGCCGGACGCATAGAGATCACCGTTTATGGTTCCGGAGATCTCCACACTCCCGCCAAAGGCAAAGTAGTCGCCGTTCACGACCTGCGAGGCCGGAACCGTTACACGACTACGCGATCCACTTCGGCCGGCGCGCTCCTGCGCATTCGCGGTAGAGAAGAAAAACACAATCGCGACGATACTCGCGGCACCGGCGACTCTAGTCTTCAACAAACGTCCTCTCTCATTTTAGGCTAGCAAACGCAGAGCGGTAGGCAATACAGTATCTAGAGCACCTTTAAATTGCCTCTTGGTTTTTCACCGGTCTCGCTTCGAGAGCTAAAAGCGCCGCCTTCGTCTTCAGGCCACCGGCAAAC
>JAHKKJ010000652.1 GCA_020027655.1 Deltaproteobacteria bacterium
ACGATCTCCTCGTGGGTCGACCCAGAGTACCCCCTCTGCCAGGCCTTTTGGCACTCAATCGGCGGAGAGCATCGGAGCGTTAGGTAAGTTCGAGGTAGTCTTGGGTACGTTGTTGAGTATGTAAATAGTCAGAGTCGTCGGCAACTATTTTGTTAGAAGTTGCGCGGGGATTATCGGGAGCTGAGAAAAGATCGAGCGGAGCTTCGACGGGATATCCGCAACGGAGCCAGCAAAGAAGAAATCTATAGGGACCGCCAAGAGATCTGGGGTGACTTAAAAGAGATCCGCAAAGACCGAACAGAACTGCAGCAAGACCAGGCACGACTGGACGCGGCTCGCCGCGAGCTTAAAGCAGACTTACGCAAGAGATAGTTCTCCCACCTCGCAAGCCTGACCGTCCGCCATACGAACGGTCAGGTCCTGCCCTTTTAATCCCCCAACAGTAGAAGGTAATTCAATCTTAACAGCGCCCGTCTTAAGAAATCTAGCGGCGTAACAATTAATGCCGCGCCTACAATTTTGCGCTCCTAAACTATCTTTCCATAGTGCCGGAAGAGCCGAAACGCGCCCTTTTCTTACCTGAATAACGAAACCCTGTTTTGGCGTAGGAATTGCCTTAAATCCTGCCGCCATATGAAACAGAGGCTAAGATTCTATAGCCTTATTTTCTGTCTGCTGACATTTTCTCTAAACGGCTGCGCGGCTGTAGCGCTAACCCTGTTTGGTGTCGGCGCCGGGGTGGCTACGGGCACTTCGGTCTCTTACACCTTGGATGGGTTTGCCTACCGCACGTTTACCGCGCCGTTGCCAAAGGTCGAAAGCGCCACACGTACCGCCCTCGCCAAAATGGGGATCGAGGTTGAGGCTACGGCGCAGTCTGAGCAAGGAAAAGCGATCAAAGCTATCGGTAACGACAGGGAGATCGAAGTGGAGCTGGAAATGGTCACCGCGAAAACGACGCGTATCCGGACTGTGGCGAAGCAAGGCGTGTTTTTTAAGGACCGTGCCACAGCAACCGAGATCATTCTCCAGACTGAGAAGATTTTAGACAGTAATTATTATTAAGTCACATAGTTTGGCGGACGGAAACAGTGCGGTTACGACGGCGGCGGTCCGGGCAACTCGTCGGGTCACGGCAATGGCCCCAATAAATAATCATCTCGTCACGGTGGTCAAGATGGAAAAAATTCACTCTCAACTGATGAACATGAGCAAGAAAATACTGGTTCTCTCTTTCGCTGTCGTGTTGTTGTTGGGCGCTTCGTGGGCTATGGCTCAGAGCAAGGATCGTCCGGCCTACTTTCTCCCCGAGGAGCGAAAGATAATTTACGAGTATTACCACCAAGGCGCTCCAACCCGTGGGCTCCCACCGGGCTTGGCTAAGCGCGGAGGCAAGCTTCCCCCAGGTTTACAGAAGCAACTCGACAAGAATGGCCGGCTTCCTCCAGGGTTGCAGAAGCGCTTGCAACCTGTACCCGCCGATTTGGATCGTCGGCTTCCGAGACTTCCGGAATTGTGGGAGCGGGTCATCTTAGAGCGCGATGTCATACTCATCGATCGACGAACCAACCGAATACTCGACATCATCGAGAACGTGATTGCCTTAGCAACGGATCGGTAACCGCATGTCGGTTGCAGAAGGAACATCTATGAGAAAGATCACAGAAAAGACACGTATAAATGGTAGGATAATGTATCTGAGCCGCTTCGCTTTTGCAGTCTGCTTAACGTTAGCTCCAGTTTCACACTCGCTAGCCGAAGTGGATCAAGGTCCGGCAGGAGGAAGCCAGACCCAGGAACTGGTGGATCAGCTCAAGGAATTGATTCGCGGGGCGGAAAAAGACCAGAGATCGAGTCCCTGGTTAAGTAAGCAGCTCCGCGAACTTGTGCGCCGTTACGACTGGCCATGGAGAGGTTCGCTTTTACACGACGATTTTCGCGATGGCGATTATACCTATAATCCGTCCTGGATCGTTAGCAATGGGGATTTCCGGGTCGTGAGAGGCTCGGGGCTCAGGACTGTCTTTGACACGACACGCCAAGGGCGTCGTGTAGTCGATAGGAGAGGCGATAATCCCGCCATGGACCTTTTCGAGGGAATTTTTGGCGGCGCGAGAGAACGAGAACCCAGAAGTGATCTCCAGCCGGCTTCACTATCCACAGCCGAGATCTACACTCGGCTTTCTATCACCAACGCTTTTGCTGTAAAGCTTCAGCTGAAATTCAGAGGGAACCCCGACGGCGATAACCGGCTTGAATTTGGTCCCTACCTGAATGATGAACGCAACTTGGGATATCGGCTGGCCTATGAGTCTGGAAATAGGCCTTCTCTAAGCTTGTTGCGAATTGCGCCGGGCCGTTCGGCTATCATAGAGACCTACGATCGAGGACTAGATCTGGAAGACGGAAACCCACACATCATTGAATGGCGCCGTGGAGATGACAGCGAAATGGTCGTACTGTTGGATGACAAAGAAATCATCCGAACTGTCGACCGAGCCCATTCAGATTCTTTTAATGGCTTCAATATCGTCAATAAGGGTGGACTCTACGAATTGAGGGAAATCTCCATCTTTGGGACGCACTGAAAATAAGTTTTCGTCTGGAATTAGATTTAACAACACTCCAACGTAGTACCCAGGATACGCATACAAATCCTTCCCTCTACCAAAAGAAAAAAGGCAAGCCTTTTTTTGCTTGCCTGGATAGATGAATAGAGAACTATATCGGAGCTTCCAGCAACGTCCCTGAAGCAGATTGAGAGAATTCACGCCGGCATCTTCGCGCAGCTGCAATGCTCCTACTGTCGCCAATGCTCTTCGGAGCGGGAACTTCTATTCTTCATCCAGTCCTGCCTATCCAGAGGAAAACTTGAGCTGCTCACGGCGCCTTCCTTCCCACGTCAGCGGCATTTCATTCTCACAGCGAAACGCATAGTCTCGCACTTTCTCATCTTCCGTCTCGTACCAGCAGACTACCTCGCAGTAGGATCCAAAGTCATGCTCGAACCACTTGATGGCCAATCGCGCGCCTTCGGGCTCATCGCCGAACGTTTTGCGCAGGAGCTCGATAAACCGCTCGCATTCTTTCACCGCTTGTTCTCCGTACCCTTCCCGACCAACTTGCGCGCAATCCTCGTCACATGGCACGGGGCCGATATTGATGTAGTCCTTCATAGATGCCCCCTGTCCGAAAAGCTGTAATACCGATCAGCGCCCAGAATGACGTGATCGAGCACCCGGATCGCGAGCATCTCGCCGCATTCTTTGAGCCGTCTTGTAATTTCCTGATCCTCTT
>JAHKKJ010000138.1 GCA_020027655.1 Deltaproteobacteria bacterium
TGGCGGAAGATCAGCGACTTAATCACCACCGGCACCGCCTTGGCGTCGGGAAGCTCCTGGCCGATGTCGACGAAATCAAAATCCCGGAGATCGATGCCGTCGATGGAAATAATCCCGGCGCCGGGCAGCAGCTCGCGTTCGATGATGTTGCCCATCAACTTGGCGATATCCGCATCGAAGACCAAAACAAGCGGCTGTCCCTTATCCACATGCTCTTTCATGGCACCGACCAGCCCCTCCGCAAGCGTTCGGATCAGCGGATAAGAAGGACCCAATTCCCAACGGATCGCCAACGCCACCGCCCGATCGCCGTCCTGGATGTCGAAACGGTGCAATGCTTTGTCGACAGAGGTTTTAATCTCGGCCGAGGTGATTCCCTCGGTCTGCTCAAATTCCGGTGTGATGACCTGGAGGTTTCGGAGCGGCAGCAACTCCGGATGCGAAAGATAAATCGTGTTACCGCTCACCTGTACGGTATATTGCGAAGCCCCGATAACCGTGGCGCGAATGCGCACCTCGGCCGGCCTAAGGGGAATATTACCGCCCGCGAGCTTGTTGGCACGCTCGCGTATGCGCCGGCCGAATTGAATGCCCAAGTCGCCCAGATTGCGTTTCTCGTAACCATAAATAAACTCGGACACGCCGCCCGAGAACATGATGGCGTGGATCCGATCCTTGAACTCGATATTGGGCGTAAGCAGCAGATCTTCCACCTGAGGCGAGAGTTTACCGCGCTCCAAAACCTCGAAAAGCGAGTCGCAGAGCACCTGAGAAAATTTCTCTTTGTCAGCCTCGCTCATCGCGCCGCCTAGGCTCAGAGAAATACCGGCCATCTTGGCGATCTTGAGCGCGGTATCTTCCAATCGGTTGATCCTGCCGTTCTCGTCCATGGCGACGAGGCGAGCGCCCACTTCCAGCGCGCAGGTGTCAATGACTTTCCCCTGTTGGACGATGGCGATTTTGCATGTTCCACCGCCGACGTCGACATTCATGACGGTGAAGTCGCCGCCCTCATGATAGGTCATGTGGACCGCGCCTGAACCATAAGATGCCAGAATCGCCTCCAGGTTATGCCCCGCTGTGGCGCAGACGAACTTCCCTGCCTGAGCCGAGAACAGCGCCGAGATGGCCTCGGCATTCTTCTTTTTTGCCGCTTCGCCGGTGACGATGATCGCGCCGGTGTCGATGTCGTTGGGCGTCAATCCAGACTGGCGATAGGATTCGTGGATGAACTCATCCAATTTATCGGTATCAATCGTCGTCTTGTCGATGTAAGGGGTAAGCAAGATCGGCGATTCGTGAATAATTTCACGATTAACGACCACAAAGCGGCTAGAAAGCGCGATGCCCTGGCGCCGCAACGTCAGGCGGGAAAAAATCAGGTGGGACGTGGATGAACCGATGTCGATGCCAACCGAGTTAAGGGTGATCCTTTCGGAGCGCCACATGGGATGGTCTTCATCCATCGGCATGCCGTCTTCTTCGCCAAACTCGTCTTCATGTCCTTCGTGTAAGTACTGGGTTTCGGTTTCGAGATTTTCCATGCGCGTTGTTCGTTCCTTTTCAACGAGGTAGATCACGTGTGCATAACATAATAGGGCGCGTCTTTCTACCTATGATAAGCTACGCGATGGGTAGGATAGACAAGCTCTCTATTCAGCGATAATATGACTGAACTGTAAGCCATGGGGCAGGAAGAATATCAAGAACTCGCCTCGTTCCTGAAGCGATTTATCCGCCGCTTCAAACTTTTCCAAGGGATCGAAGGAATCTGCCTGACGGCTATCTGCGCCCTCTTGCTTTTCGCCCTCGGGCCGGGGGTCCAGCAAATCAAAGGTTTTGTTCCCTATGCGCCTCTGGCCTACAGCATCGTCACTGCGGCGGTGTTGTTGTTTCTTTTCGGTTGGACCGTGATCCGTTTGTGCCGCGGATTCTCCCAGGAACGAGCCGCGCTATACATCGAGCAAAAACAGCCCAAGCTTCGCAATAATTTAATCAACTCGCTGCAGCTCTACCCTGAGGTCGCGGCCGCTAGAGAAGCCCCTGGTTTTTCAACTTCCATGGTGCTGGCCCTTTTGCGCACCACGCGCAAGCAGCTCTCAGGATTGCAGATAGATCAGTTGATCGACACCCGGCGGGTTAAAGCCAGCCTGCGCCTGCTTGCTGCATTGTTCATACCGGTCTTGGCGATGGTTTTGTTCAATCCGTCCTGGGTCGGAGAAACCTTTAGCCTGTTAACCCGTCCACTGGATCATCTGCCGCCGTCCAAGACCGCCATCGAGGTGAATCCGAAAGGACTCCGTGTCGTACGCGGTTCGCCGGTAACCATTCAGGGCTCCACGTCCGGGGCCATTCCGAAGTCCCTGGAGCTTATTATTTGGAGCTCCACCAATGAGCGCGGCGAGCCTCACGAAGAAAAGGTCGCCATGGAAAATTTGGGTGAGGGAAAATTTACCGCGACCCTCAACCGCTTGGCCAAAACTCTCCGTTACCGTGTGGCCACCGGCGCCTTTTCCTCTCCCACGTATACGGCCGAAGCCATCGATCCGCCGGAAATCGGCAATGTTCAGATCACCCTCTATCCGCCGGCCTACACTGGCCTCGGCGCGGTGGCCCTATCCGGGGGCAATGTCGAAGGTATCAAAGGCTCGACCCTCCGCATTGACGCCTTGAGCACTAAGGAAATCGTCAAAGCTGAGATCGTGATGGAGGATGGCAAGCAACTGCCGCTGAAAATCGACGGCAAGAAGCTGCAGGGAAATCTGGTTTTATTCCAGTCCCAGCAATACCGGATTTTGGTGCAAGATGCGCAGGGATTTCGGAATTCGCCCATCGCCTACGAGTTGAAAGTAAAACCCGACGGTTTTCCCACCATCGATCTACTGCGGCCGACGGAGGATTTGGAGGTCAATGGCGACGAAGTCTTGGCGTTGGAATACAGCGCGCGGGACGATTTCGGCATCAGTGAAGTGAACCTGGTCGCCAAAGTAAGAGATCGCGAAGACAAGATTCGATTGCAAAGGGATGACGCCAGGCGGCTCGTTCTGCGGGATCAATTCAGATGGGATCTCGGCAAACTGCCGCTGGGTGAGGGCGGAGACGAAGCCGTCTTTCACTTGGAAGTGCTGGACAACGACACCATCTCCGGTCCGAAACTCGGCACCTCCCGGGCCCTGCGACTGCGGCTCAAGAATCTCAAGGGCGAACATCAACAAGTCGCCGACATGATCCGGGATCTCAACAACCGCATGGTCGATTCCTTGGCCGATCATCTCGAAACGCCGCTGCCGGGAGAAAAAGATTTTGAGCGGGCGAAAGAGGCCGAAAAAAAGCTGGAACAAAATCTCGCCGAAGCGTTGAAGCGAACCGAAGAGGTGATGCAGCGCACCGAAAAAGATCGGATGTCCGACTTTGCCACCTGGACCGATCTTGAGGCTTTGAAACGGAATCTTCAGTTCACCAAAGACGAGCTGCTGAAAAAACAAGAGCAGGCTTCGTCCGTGGACGACAAGATGAAGGCCCGCGATGAGATCTCTTCTGAATTGGAGCGAATGTCGCTACTTTCTGAAGATATCGGCAAAAGGCTCAAGGCCCAGGAGTTGGCGTCGACGGCGCAGGATCTGGCGCGCAGCCAGGAGCGGCTCATGGAGTCGCTGGAGAAACTGCAGAGTGGCGACAAGAACCTGGATGCGATCATGAAGCAGCTCTCCGAGCTGGCCAAAGCGTTGGCTTCGCTCCAGCAGGCTCTTTCGCAGTTCGCCCAGCAAATGCCGGATGATTTTATGAACATGGATTCCATGCAAGGTCTGGGCTTCAACGAAATGTTCTCGGCTCTGGAAGAAATTCGCAAGAAACTCATGCAGGGCGATATTGAAGGCGCGCGGCAGCTGGCCCGGGAGCTATTTAATCAAATGGCCTCGATGGTAGCGTCCTTGCAGAACGCGCAGCGCTCGGCCATGGCCTCGAGCATGGGACGGATGCAAGGAGAAATGGCGCGCTCGGCCAACGAGCTGCAGGAAATCGCCCGCGAGCAACAGGAAATCTTGATGGGAACCGAGGGGGTCAACAAGTCGGCACTGAGCGAGCGGGATACTGCGCTCAAAGAAAAACTCGACCGTTTCTTGGAAAAAGCCAAAAACGAGCTTGGCCAACTGACGGAGCTCTTCCCTGATCGAGAAGGGCCGGATGATCCCAGCGTGCTCGAGAACCTGGACGATGCCACCATGAATCAACTGCTCAAGAATCTGATCGCCAAGCTGCTCAGCAAAGATTTTCCCGGTTATGGCGAGGGGGACGCACTCGCCAAAAAGGAACTGAGCAAAAAGCGCACTTCGACCCAGGAGCCAAAGGCGCGCCGGGCGGAAAATAGCCTGAAAGGTTTAAAGGCTGAGCTGGATGCCCTCATGGGCGAGCCGGCCCAGGCCCTCAAAGATTCCGACAAGAAAAACTTGCGGGATTTGTCGCATCGACAAAGCGCCTTGCGCGAGCGCACCCAAGAACTGCATGAAAAGCTCGAATCGTTGTTCCAACTCTTTCCGTCTCTCGATCCGAAAATCGTCCAGGGCATCGGCGAAGCCGGTAATTCCATGGGCACCGCCAAAGATCGTCTCAGCCAGCTCGATTCGAGAGGCGCCGTGCCGCCCGAGCGCGACGCTCTGGAACGGTTATCCCAGTCGCAGCAGCAGATGCAATCCGCGATGCAGCAACTGGCACAACGTGGCCAACTCGGCAATATGCCCATAACTCGGCTTTTCCGGCAGGGCCGGTTCCTCCCTTCCGGAATGCTTGTCCCTCTTCCCGGTATGCCGCAATTTCCGGAGTTCGACGTTCAGGGCGGTTTTACTGGACTCGATACCGAGAAGTTCCGCCTCCCCGGGAAAGAAGACTACAAAGCTCCCCGTAATTTCCGCGAGGAGATCCTGGAGTCCCTCAAACAAGGGGTCCCGCCGCAGATGAAAGAGCAGATCGAGCGCTATTTCAAAAATCTTTCAGAGTAGCTACCCCTTGAAACACCCGGCACTCTTTTTCCTTTTTTTATTCGCCGTCTCCGTTTCGACGTTCAACCTGAATGCCGCCGAAATTGATTCGCCATTTAAGCAGGGCGAAGAGCTGCTCGATGGCTGGCACATCGCAAAGGCCGAGGAGCTCGCTTCAAAGGCGCTCCGCGAAAATCCCAAGTCGGCCGCCGCTCTAGAATTCGACGGCCGGGTGAAGTTCTATCAGGGGAGATATCAAGAGGCGCTCAAGTCCCTCGATCAAGCACTCGCCATCGACTCCAAGGACCAGCGGCGTCAAGGATGGAAGCTTCTCACCCAACAGACCCAGGACGTCGTCAAAACCCTCAAGCGCTTTGAAAGCCCCCATTTCGTGCTTTTCCTCGACGAGAAGCGCGACGGTATTTTGGCTTCCTACACCCTCGAAACCCTGGAGAAGAGTTATGAGGCCATCGGCGCTGAGCTAGGCTATTATCCCAAGGAAAAAGTCCGCGTTGAGATCGCCGCGGACGCCAATGCCTTCAACGCGATTTCGACACTGTCGTTGCGCGACATCGAGGAAACCGGCGCCGTCGGCATCTGCAAGTTCAATAAGCTCATGATCATCTCCCCGCGGGCGCTGAGCTTCGGCTATCGGTGGGTTGATTCCCTGAGTCACGAATATGTTCACTACGCCATCGTTGCGCTATCCAACAACGAAGCGCCGATTTGGCTGCACGAAGGGATGGCGCGCTTCTACGAAACCCGCTGGCGCAAAGCCGTTCCACCGAAAGACGCCGCCGAGGACTACCTGACACCAGCCAACCAGACCCTATTGGTTCAGGCTTTGGAGAAAAACCAGTTTGTCGGCTTTAAGAACATGGAGCCCTCTTTGATCCGTCTCGAGACCCCGGAGCAGGTGCAGCTGGCCTACGCCGAGGCCGCATCCGCCGTCGACTTTATCAACCAAAGCAAGGGCCGAGCCGGTATTCGCGAGCTGCTCGCCACTTTGCACGAGCAACCAACACCCGAAGCGGTTGAGAAGGTTTTCGGCATGTCCTTCGACGTCTTTGAATCTCGCTGGAAGAGTTTTCTCAAGAGTAAGGGATTAAAAGAGATCGAAGGGAGCCGTGTCCGCAAGCTCAAAGTCAAGAAAGACCAGCGAGAGGACGAAGAGGCGGTGGAGCTTAAAGAGATTCAATCGGCCGTCGCCCGCCAGCGAACCCATTTGGGCGACCAAATCCTCGGGAAAGGAAGACCGGAGGCCGCCGCCCGCGAATACCAGCGCGCCTTGCAGGCGAGTCCCTACTCGCCGATCATTCTCAGTAAACTGGGACGGGTTTTGATCCAGATGAATCGTTTCGACGAAGCGCTCCTACCGCTGAAGAAGGCGCTGGATGTAGATCCGGATAATGTCAATTCCTATGTGCAGTTGGGCCGCGTTTACCACGCCACCAAGAACTATCCGGATGGCCGGAGCGTTCTCGAGGAAGCCGTGCAAATCAATCCGTTCAACCCGGTGATCTATCGATTACTGGCCGATATCTATGGAGCCCTGGGAGATCAAGATAAAGCTAAACAGGCGAAGGCAACGCTAGATAAATTGCTAACCCCCAAGTGAAAAGGAAACTGGATGGAGTCCACTGAAATTCAGCAACACGAAATCGCGGAAATAGAAGAATTTGCCGACAAGCGCGACACTATGATCGGTGAGATTCGCAAGGTGATTGTCGGCCAAGACAGAGTTATCGAAGAGGTCTTGATTGCTCTTTTTGCCAAAGGTCATTGCCTGCTCGTCGGCGTGCCGGGTTTGGCCAAGACCTTGCTCATCAGCACCTTGGCGGAAATTCTTGACCTGGAGTTCAACCGAATTCAATTTACGCCGGACTTGATGCCCTCCGATATCACGGGAACGGACATTCTTCAGGAAGACCCGGGCACCGGGAGAAGGCAATTCCAATTCCTGAAGGGACCGATTTTCACCAATATCTTACTCGCCGACGAAATCAACCGGACGCCGCCGAAGACTCAGGCCGCGCTGCTGCAATCGATGCAGGAGTACAAAGTGACCGCAGGCGGAACGACCTACCCGCTGGACCTGCCTTTCTTTGTTTTGGCGACCCAAAATCCCATCGAACAGGAGGGGACTTACCCGCTTCCTGAGGCGCAACTCGACCGCTTCATGCTTAACATCGAGATCCGCTATCCCGATTTCGACGACGAAGTGCAGATCGTCATGCGCACGACCTCGGTTGCCAAGCCAACGCCGCACAAGATTATGGAAGGCACCGGGATCTTGCGCTATCAGGATTTGGTCCGGCGCGTGCCGGTGTCGCCCTTTGTCATCTCCTACGCCGTGGCCCTGGCACAAAAATCCCGCCCGCAGAATACCGACGCCCCTCAATTCATCAAGGATTATGTCGATTGGGGCGCCGGCCCGCGTGCTTCCCAGTATCTGATCCTGGGCGCGAAGGCGCGCACGATTCTCCAGGGTCGTTACGCGGTTTCGGTCGAAGACATTCAAGCCCTCGCGCCCTCCGTGCTCCGCCACCGGATCTTCCCCAACTTCAAGGCGCAAGGCGAAGGACTCTCGTCCCTCGACATCATCAGCCGGCTGCTCAGTGAAGTGAAGCCTTCCGAGGACGGCAAGGCAGCACGCTAGCAGGCATTATTTATACTGCGACGGAAACCAAGGGGGTAAGCCCTTCCAGGAGAAGGGAATGGGCCTGTGGCTTGAGGCGGTCTGCAAACTATTGATATGGCGCAAACACGAGGACGAGGCGGCAAGCGTCTGGCCAAGCACCGGACAGGTCAAAGCAGCTGCACGTTCGAGTGCCTTCTCCCTCCAGGCTTCACCCCATGGTTTACAGTGTGTGCTGCGCTTTCCTCGGCGCAACTGGCTTATAGCGTATGGTTCCAACTATATGCCATAAGCTATCAGCCATATGCGAACTACGCGCACTGAGAATTCTGATGCCCCTTGCGCGTACCCGATCAGAAACCTTCGATGGAATTAACATCCGCGGCGGATCTGAGTTTTTACGTCGAACCCACGAAGCGCTGGCACTCCTTAGACC
>JAHKKJ010000653.1 GCA_020027655.1 Deltaproteobacteria bacterium
ACAGCGGCGACTTCCTCGCCGACATAGCGGGCTTTGCCGACGGAAAGGATGTATTGATCGGCGAAGAAAGCTCCCCAGGGACGTTTGATGGTGTCTTCCGCCGTGACCACGGCGCGCACGCCGCGAAGCTTTGCCGCTTTACTGGTATCGATGTGGCGCATGCGCGCGTGCGGATAGGGGCTTCTCAAAACTCGCCCGATGAGCGTGCCGGGTAGTTGGATATCGGCGATAAATTTCGATTCGCCGGTAACTTTGTCGAAACCTTCGATGCGCTGAACACGGTGTCCGACGACGGAATATTTTTCTGCTTTTGCCATATGAATTGTTTCTTGTCTTTGGCCTGAATAAAAAACGGACCGCTGCGAAATCCCCCTTAATCCCCCTTTTTCAAAGGGGGAGAGTTACAAAGATGGGAAGTAGTGAAAAAAACCCCTCAGTTCTCCATTCGAAATAATTCCGGTGTTCGGTTCCCCTCTTTGGAAAAGAGGGGTTAGGGGAGATTTCATTCCGTTTTCGCGACAGACTTGTAGACGTCGAGGCTTTGAATCCTAGCTTGCTGCTCGCGTTTTCTAAATTGAAAGTCCGGGCTGATCTTATTGTTGACCACAGCCATGACGGACTCGAGAATCTTATAGTAGCCAGTGCAACGGCAGAGGTTACCGGACATCCATTCTTTGACCTCATCCTCGGTTGGTTTGGGGTTCTCGTCGAGAAGCGCTTTGGCAGCCATGATCTGTCCCGGCGTACAGATCCCGCACTGGAACCCGCCGTATTCAATAAAGGCTTGCTGTAGTGGATGGAGCTTACCGTCTTTTGCGAGCCCCTCGATGGTTTCGATATGCTTGCCTTGGCAAGCGACGGCAAGGGTCAAACAAGAACTTACGACACGGCCGTCGATGATCACACTACAAGCCCCGCAGACTCCGATGCTGCAACCTTCCTTGGTGCCGGTGAGGCCAATGTCATCCCGCAGGGCTTGTAGAAGCAAGCGGTTAGGTTCCAGTTGCAGGTCATATTCTTCGCTGTTGACGAGCAGCCGAATCTGCTTTTTCATGATGCCGCAGCATATATTTTGCTTACCGGAGATTCAACTTATCCGGGGCCTTCTGACGAAGCCCTTTAGAATATTTTATCTTCCAACGTTATCGCATCCTGCCGACGAGTGATGCCTCGATTCGCCCGACGGGGCTTTTCAACAGGTTGTCTGAGTTCCAGTTCAACGTGGAGCGTCAAGAACACTATAGCGATATCAGACGGTAAGAATTAATTTCGCTTGGCGTCGGGCTGTGATACGCTCTCAAAGCGTAGAAAAATTTCGCAGCACAGGAGAAACGCGCATGGTCAGTGAGAAAGATAAGAAGAATATTATCGATCGCATTCAACGCGACGAGTTGGCTCAACTGACGAAAGAGCTTGTCGATATTCCGAGCCCCACCGGCTCCGAGAAGGCGATCGGTGAGTTCATCCTGGGTTGGTATTCCAGACATAGTATCAAGCCGGTGCGCCAGGAAATCGACCCAAATCGCGTCAATGCCGTCGGCATCGTCAAGGGCCGCGGCGACGGTGTGTCGCTCATGATCAACGGGCATATGGATACGAGTTACACTGGAACCGAAGAAGACAGAATGTTTTGCCGCGAGCTCGAGCCGGACAGCGAGCTCAAGGGTGCTGTCCGGGATGGGAAGGTATTTGGTTTGGGCGCGTCCAATATGAAATCAGGGTTGGCAGCGTTCATGGTTGCCGGAAAGGCCATACGCGAAAGCGGTCTCACTCTGAAAGGAGATCTGATCCTTGCTGCTGTAGCCGGGGAAATTTCCCGGACACCGGTGGGTCCTTACCAGTCTGGCGCCTACCGTGGCGAAGGAACGGGGACACATCATCTCTTGTCCCACGGTATCCAATCCGACTGTGCCATCGTGGCCGATCGGTCGGCCCATTCCATAGTGTGGGCACAGACCGGGGTCGCGCAACTCAAAGTCACAACTTTCGGCGATCCCCATGCTGCCTGGGGAGTTACCAGAGAAGAGAAACCGCCTGAGGTTTCCAGCGCGATTTTGAAAATGATGAGAGTCGTGCAAGCCATTGACGCTTGGGCCGCGGAATTCGAACGGGCTCACGTCTACTCCTCGCCACATGGCCCCATCGTGCCTAAGGTCAACATCGGCGCCATTCAGGGTGGCGCCCCGTTTAGACCGAACTATTATCCAGGAGTTTGCTCCCTCTATGTCGACGTACGGACCCCGCCGGCTTTTCGGCCGCTGGGAGTCCAGCGCGAGCTGCAAGCGGTCCTGTCAAAGCTCGGTCTCGAATATGAACTTGAAATGTATGCCTCCAAGATGGGGTACGAGGCCAAAGGCGTGGAGCCCATCGTGCAAGTCATCGAGGAGAGTTATCAGTCGTTGTTCGGTAAGAAAACTCCCCAGCCTACCGGCCTTCACGCCAGTATCTGGACAGACACCAACATCTACAATGAAATGGGGATACGAGCGTGCAAGTTCGGTCTCGGCGGCGGACGCTGGAAGTTTCGCTCCGAGCAAATCGATGTCGAAGACATCCTTCGCGGTGCCCAGGTCTATGCGATGGCGGCGTTGGAGATATGCAACTGGGAAAAACTACCAGGATAAATTTCACCGGCTTTAGCTACGTCCCGGCACTGCGGCAGGGAGATCTATTCGGAACGGCCTGAATGTGACTTGCCCCATTTGGCGCGCATCGATTTCATGGTCTCGCCTTTGCCCA
Source organism: Deltaproteobacteria bacterium (assembly GCA_020027655.1). GTDB lineage: Bacteria > Desulfobacterota > Binatia > UBA9968 > UBA9968 > DAIRFP01. Next base: position 2,740 of record JAHKKJ010000653.1, read on the forward strand.
CCTGGACGCGAGTCTGGCGCAGCTTCTGCCAAACCTTCTCGTGTTCGCTCTGAGCCGCCAGGTCGGCTTCTTGAGCCAGCTCTTCAGGCCAGAGTCCCATGAGGTACCCGTGCCAAGGCTCCTGGGGCTCGAGTTTGGGTAGACCGAGCTCTTCCCAAATCTCTCGGGCACGGACCATGTATTCTTTCTTGGGCAACGAAAGGGGAGGAAAATCGGCCTTTCTCGTAGCGTCGATCAGCAGCGATGATTCGCAGTTGTCGTAGCGGCTGGAAGGATGGGTTGCTACCATACCGATGGGCGTCGCTCCAAAGGGCCGATCGCCGACCACTTTGATATCCTTGTGCGGTTGCGATCGGTGGGTAATCGCCCAAGTCACGGCGACGGGGTCGCGGGGATTGATATCCTCATCCACAGCAACGATCAGTTTGCCCACGCGATCGCCATAATCAAGAACGCCCTGCATGGCATCCCAGGGTTCCTGATCATTGCGCTTCTTCAAACTGACGACGACGTAAGGCCGGAGATTGACCAGCGGCTCCATCAGATGGACC
>JAHKKJ010000654.1 GCA_020027655.1 Deltaproteobacteria bacterium
GCTCCTTCTTACTTTCTCGGCAGCGATTTCACTTTTTCCTTGAAAAATGAGGATCGTTTCGACTATAGAGGTCTAGATTGGCGTTTAATTGACCTTGATATCGCGCTTCGCGGTAAGCATCAAAAGAGAAATGCAGCGCTTGCACTGGCTGCGCTCGAAATTGCGGCGCATGATTTCCCGGTAAAGGAGTCAGCGCTGCGGGAGGGATTAAGAACAGTCCGCTGGCCTGGCCGGTTTGAAATCTTGCGGGATCATCCCACTATTGTTCTGGACGGCGCGCACAACGGGGAGGGTATTAGAGCGCTGATTGAAGAGCTTGAAAGTTTTCGAGAACAGCGAAAGGTCAAGCTGTTGTTCGCTGCCATGGAAGATAAGGATTGGCGTCTGATGTTGGAGGGCCTTTCTGAGGTTGTGGATGAGATCGTTTTGACGCGGGTCAATATGGAACGCTGCGCAGATCCTTTTCACCTGGCCTCTCAATTGGGCGGAAAAATTCCCCACCGAGCCATTGGAAATGCGCCCTCGGCGCTTGAATACATTCTGGATCGCGCGGAGTCCGATGACATTATTCTGATTGCCGGGTCGCTTTATCTGATAGGTGAGATTCGACCGCTCGTCCAAGAAATCGCTGCGGGAAGTCCGGTTAAAAAATCATCTTAATTTTTCCGTCTAAACGATGAGCTTAAGAAAAAGCTTCTACGTCCAAGCGGTATTGGCCATCGTTGCGATTTCTTGCGTCGCTCCGGCGTGGGGACAAGCCATTCGTCCCGATGCCAAGTCGGACGCTGAGAAGATTGACGTAACCGCCGACAGCCTGTCCTTCGGCGATGGCGGAACCCAGATTGAAGCCAAAGGAAGCGTCCAAATCAAGCGCCAGCCGACGACACTCAAAGCCGATGAAGTCCGGATCAACCGTGAAACTAACGAGATGGAAGCCAAAGGGCGAGTCTCACTGGACGACCCTAATTGGAAGGTCAAATCCGCGGAGTCCATGCAGTTCAATTTAGAAACAGAAACCGGTGAGCTTCAAAAAGGCGAGATGTTCATCGAACAGAACCACGTCAGTATCTCTGGACAAAAGTTGCAGAAATTTAGCGGGCAAACTTATCATATTGATCAGGGATTCTTCACGACCTGCGTGTGTGAATCCGGCCGGACGCCGTGGCGAATCTCGGCCGACGAAGTCGACCTTACCCTTGAGGGCACCGGGATTATAAGACACGGCTACTTCTATATTTATGATGTCCCGGTCTTGTACATACCCTATGGTATTATTCCGCTGCAAACCGAACGCCAAACGGGATTTCTATTCCCGGAAGTCGGTCAGTCGAACCAAGACGGGTTTCGATACCTGCAGCCCTTTTTCTGGGCGCTGTCGAAGAGCACGGATGCGACCTTCTCCTTCGACGTCGAGAGCCGCACCCGACTTGGCGTGCTCGCCGAACTTCGGAACAAAATTGATCGGGACTCGGATTTTCAATTCCTTACATCCTATTTCAATGAACTGTGGCGCAAGAACGCAGATGCAGACATCGTGGACAAGACGATTGCCCAGCCGCACATTCCTAAAAATCGTTGGAGCGTTGTCGGCACCCATCGATACACGACGGCGACCGACTGGCTTACCTACAGTGACTTCGCTGCCTTCGGCGATACTCTGTTCACGCGGGAATTGGTTGACCGTTTTGATCTACCCCCTCAAAAGGAACGGGAAATTCAGGCAAGCCGTTTTGGCCGGTCCCGGTTCGGTGCATTTAAAAATTGGGAGGATACCTATTTCAACGGGGATTGGCGGTTTTACCAGGATTTCATCCAGTTCGCCAAGACAACGTTACAGAGGACACCCGAGGTATCATTTTGGGGACGCCGCTTTCTTAGCGGGTTCCCGTTGGAGTTTCGCTGGCGGGCGGAAGGCGTAAGTTATCTCCGCAGGCAGGATTGTCCGGGCACGGGGGGCACGACCGGGCAATGCGGCGACGGGCTTCGTCTCGATCTAAGACCGGAAGTGGTGTTGCCTTTTCGGATCGCTTCCTACCTGGTTGGATCGGTGAGCGTCGCCCCTCGCGAGACAGTCTATTACCTTTACTCACCGGTCAATCCTGGGGATCGAGGCGTTTCCCGAGAACTGGTAGAAATCCGTGGCAATATCGGCACCACCCTGAGCCGGGTTTTTTCTTGGAATGGTCCAGGCGGCAGCGCAATCAGGCATGTCATTGAGCCGGAATTGAGCTATTTCTACGTCCCTGGTGTTAACCAGGACAGTATTCCGATCATGGACGGAGTCGACCGCATTAGGCACAGGAACATCGTGACGCTGGCCGTTACCAACCGGTTCTGGAGCAAGACGGGTACAGCGCTTCCCGCTTCTGACACAGCAGTCGAATCGCTGAACCCGTTCATTTCTAATGTCCAGGAGCTGGGATCGCTGCGGCTCGCAATGGGTTACAATTTTGCCGGCGGCCCCGGCAATCCGTTTCCAGGCCCCGCCACGTTAAGCACCAATCTGACGGATGTCGATATGAATCTACGGCTTACGCCCATGAGTTACCTAAATTTTGCACTTGACGGTGGGATAAATCCGGGGGCGTGGGAGATCACGCAGGCTCGGGCGACTGTAGCGCTCGTAGATCCGCGTCCGATCACGCGGCGGTCGTTGGATCCGGATTTTATGAGACCGAACTTTGTCAGCATCGGTTATCGTTACTTACTCAATGGGCCCAATGGGTTTCTGGCCTCGAACGCAAATATCAACTTGGATGAGAGTCCAGCGAACTGTACGAGAAATCCCACCGACCCGCGTTGTGACGGCGCCCCCAACCCCAAGAGTTTAATCGGCGATATCGTTACCAGCGTGTTTTATCACGTCACGGATAACCTTCTCTTGAATGCAAATTCGGTCTATGACGTAGTCAATAACCGTTTTATCGGTGTTCGGGCCGGGGTCAAATTGCTCTCTCCCTGTGATTGTTGGACTATGACTCTCCTTTTGAAACACGACATCAACCCGGCGAAGACGAGCTTCAGCTTCAATTTTAATTTGCTCGGAGTGGGCACGCAAAAGAAGAGTTCGTTCTAAGGTAAGATCGCCGCCATCAAGGCGTGACGGCATTACACGCTATTTCGGTTCTTTAGCTTGGTTTCGAGCATCCCGAGGTAGTGGTAGATACGACCCTTGCTGCGGTATCTGTCTCTTTCGCTCTTCCCCAACGAATAAAAGGCAAATTGAGCGGTGGCGCGCCCGAGATTAAAAAAAATGCGCCCAATTCCTTTGTCGTTCATCAGTACACG
>JAHKKJ010000655.1 GCA_020027655.1 Deltaproteobacteria bacterium
CACTCCGCCCGTCGATTTCCAGGTAAGCCTCAGAGACCTCCCTTTGCAAATACACGTTCTCCGCTTCCAAGCGCTCCTTCAAACGGCGAATCTCCTCCTCAGCAAGTTTGCGCTCGGTAACGTCGGCCAGAACTCCCATGATTCTCACGCATTGACCGCCCTCGTCGTAGATCGGCTCGCCCCGCGCCACCACCCAGCGAATGGTGCCATCGGGCCGGACCACTCGATATTCGAACCGGTATTCCTTTTTCTCGGCTACGGCTGCTTCCACCGCCGCTTCGGCGTGTGGAAGATCTTCGGGATGCACGCACGTAGTCCAGGCATGATAGCTTGGCTCCACGCTAAACGGCAGTAGACCCATAAGCAGGAAATATTCCTTGGACCACTTACATAGGTTAGTGCGCCTATCCCAATCCCAAACTCCCATCCGGCCTGATTTCAGCGCAAGCCGTAGGCGCTCTTCACTGTCGCGGAGCGCCTGCTCGCTCTCGCGCAGTGCCTGCTCGGCTTGCTTGCGGTCAGTGATGTCTGTAACGATGCCGCCCAGCGCGTAAAGTTTCTTTGCTTCGTCGAACAATGGAAACTTACAGACAACACTGATATGCGGACCATCCTCATGGAGAGCGACCTCTTCAAATTTCAGCGGAGCGGCGGCTTCGAGCACCTGGATGTCATTGGCGTGAAAGGCTGCCGCCTGCTCCTGAGGAAAAATTTCGAAGTCGGTCTTGCCCACGACCTCAACAACCCCCGGTCCGGTAAGCCTTTCAAACTCTTGATTGGCAAAAAGATAACGCCCTTGAGGATCCTTGAGAAAAATCATGGCAGGGCAATTATCCATAATTGTTTTTAGCAGCGCCTGGCTCTCACGGAGCGCTTCTTCTGCCCGCTTGCGGTCCGTGATGTCTCGTATATAACCGAGAAAGTAAACCGGGTTTCCTTTTGAGTCCGTAACCATCGAACAGTTTAGATAGGCCCAGACAATATGACCATCTCTATGAATGTAGCGTTTTTCGAGATCAAATGACTTGATCTCGCCGCGGATCAATCGTTGACACTGGAGCCAGCCAGCCTCAAAGTCGTCGGGATGCGTGACATCCTTGCAGTAGCCCCCAAGCAATTCTTCTTCGCTGTAACCGAGCAGCGTGCACAGGGTTGGCGGCACCTTCAGCCAGCGACCCTCCAAGTCCGCATGGGTGACCATGACGAGAGAGCTCTTCTCGGCTCGCGCCAAACGTTCCTCGCTCTCCCGCAGCGCTTCCTCTGCCCGTTTGCGTTCAATTTCAGCCGCCGCGCGGGCGGCGAAAATTTCCAGTATTGATTTGGCGCGCCGTTCATCCTCGAGAGGTTTGTTGTCAATGATGCAGAGATTGCCCATGAGCCGCCCCGCCGAATTGAACAGCGGAGCTCCCATGTAACTGACCGCATTTAGATCTGCGAGAGAGCTGCATTGAGGAAACATCTCTTGCACCCGCTCCCCACAATAAAAGAGCTTTCCTTCGCGAACCACCCGCCCGCAAGGGGCATGGATTACGTCATACTCATAGTTTTCTATCCAGCCTGTGCCCACCCAGACTGCAAGGGTCCTCAACCTGGAGTTCTGATCATTCGCTAATTCCGCCACGGTCGCGCAGTGGACATCGAGCGCCACCGCCACGTGGCGCACGTAAGCCGGAAAGAACTCCTCCCCGATCACTGCTGTTCCTGCTACCAGATCTTCCAGCGCCTGCTCGGCCTGTTTCCGTTCGGTGATGTCGATGTTGGCCCCCACCCACTCATGCACGCTACCGTCCGGCGCTAGAATCGGCACGGCATGCACGGAAAAATGCCGGTGGCTCCCCTCGCGAGTGCGAACTCGCAGCTCATTCTCATATGTACGCTTTTCAATCAAGGCTCGCTCCCACAACCGCGCGGTCCGCTCGCGGTCGTCGGGATGAACAGCCTCCAGCCAACCAAACCCCCGCATCTCGTTTTCGCTCTGCCCGGTGAGCTGTTGCCAGCTCGGGGTGACAAAGAAACCCTCCCCCCACGCATTCGCCCGCCATACCATCTCGGCGCTCGCCATCACCAACGCACGGTAGCGGGCCTCACTCTCGCGCACGGCCGCTTCTTTCTCGCGTCGTTCCTGCATCAGTACCGCCAACCACATTAGCGGCAGAGTAGTCACGATGAGATAGAATTGGACCGAAAGGACGTTTTCCGCCGGCGAGCTCATGGCGAAGAAACCCTGGCCGGCGGCGGTGCTTGCGAAAGCAAAATACGCGACAGGCAGAGTCGAGAAGCATAGCCCCGCCAGCCCAAACCGTGAGGCCGACCATAAAAGAACCGGCAAAGGCAGGATGATAGGGCATGCGACCCCCAGCAGTTCTTCGACTTCCTTACCGAAAGATACCGAACTGGTGAGCACAAGGAAGATTGAGAGTACGCCTGCTTCGACATAGCGCTGGGGCTTAACCAAAGCAGCTTTCGTGGTCGCGCCGCGGCTAAATAATAAGATGATGGGCGGCACAATCATGAGGGTCGAAAGGGCATTGGACAAGATGCGCGCTCGCCACGCGTACCCGTAGTTTTGTTCCCACCCGCTAATCACATAGAGGTACGCAACGATACTGGAAACAACCACGGGCGCGAAAATCACCGCGCCGAGCGTAAAAACCACCACACCCCGGAAATTGTTGAAAAGTGGCGCTTCTTTGTTGAAGTACCGCACGCTCAAAGCAGCCAGTGATGCTTGACTAAAATTGCCGATGAGCTGGCTTACTATCCCCCAACCCGGCACACCGTCTTGCAGTTGCAAGAAGACATGGACTGGAATGACTGCAACTAGATAGATCCACCACTTTCGCGGCGGTACGAGCAGCAGCGCGGCGAGCAGGATGGCCGTGGGTGGCCAGATGAGTGAAAGGTTAGAGTCGGGGAATCTGAGCGTTTTAGCTATCCACGCGCCCGCGTAATAGCCCAAGCAAACCCACAACACCGGCTGAGCTTCAAAAATAATATCAGCCATGCGGCGCGGAGTTCCAGCTTTGAGGTAGTGCTCCGGGATCGGAAGCGACTCTGGCATCTTCATCCCTCCCATTCTTCCGGTACGCTAATATCGTGGCGAAACACGGCGACGAAAAATCACCCTGCTTTGCGGCACCGAAACAAATTCTGGACGCTGACTTGATGACGTTCCAAGCACGAGGGGAGTTTAATCCAATTCGTCCTCTCGTGACAAGGAGTGACAGGTTGGATAATTAGCAGGACCTATGCTTTCGCGGCGTCAGGAGAACGAACGAAAACCTGCG
>JAHKKJ010000139.1 GCA_020027655.1 Deltaproteobacteria bacterium
TGCTTTCGAATGGTCAAACGATTTTCGTCGGGAATAATCAGTGTGCCGACTTCGGTAGTTGCATCAAAGACCTGCGTAAGCGCTCCGGCTTGCACGCCGCTGCTAATCAAGGTCGGAATTCCCGCCGCGGCCGCCTTCTCCGCGGCATCCAGCTTCGACGCGATGCCGCCGGTGCCAAACTGGCTTTGGCTCTCACCACTGATTTTCCGGGCGGTTCCCTTAATGTCGGTTATCAAAGAAATCCATTGGGCATCGCTATACAATCTCGGATCTCGGTCATAAACCCCCTGAACGTCGCTCAGGATCACCAGGAGATCCGCCTCAAGCAGGGTTGCCACAAGAGCCGATAAATGGTCGTTGTCCCCGAACTTCATTTCTTCCACGGCTACCGTGTCGTTCTCATTGACGATCGGGATAATGGACGATTCCAGCAACATTTGAAACGTATGCTTGGCGTTTAAATAGCGTTGACGATTGGCAAGGTCTTCGTGGGTTAAAAGTATCTGTGCAACATTCTTCTCGAAGCGCGAGAAGGAGCGCTCATACAACGCCATTAGCTTGATCTGGCCCACCGCGGCCAACGCCTGCTTTTGTGGGATGGTCTTGGGTCTCTCTTTGACGCCGAGGCGCGTCATTCCAGCAGCCACCGCGCCGGAGCTAACCACAATGATGTCCTTTTTTTGATTATGAAGCCCGGCGAGATCGCGTACCAAGTCTTTTAGCCGCCCCTCCTCTATCCCAGTTTGTGACGAGAGGATTTGACTCCCGATCTTGACAACGACCCGGCGCGCGCGCCGCAGGATCTCTTTCTTATAATCCAGCTGCGTCACCGCCCGTTTCATCCTGCTGTTTGATCTCTTCCAATCTCATCCCGATGTACTGCGCTAGCGCGCGCACCCCTTCCGTGGTTGCGGCGGATATGCTGTGCAGCGGCTGGTAGCCCTGTGGCAATTTTTTTGCCAGAAGTTTCGCGTGGTTTTTTCCTGCCGGCAAGTCGATTTTGTTGGCCACAACAATCTGTGGTTTTTTCCCCAGTTCCGGATCAAAGAGCTCGAGCTCCCGATTGACGGTCTTCCACTCGGCGAGCAGATCTTCTTCATCAATATTCGATGCATCCAGCAAATGAATCAAGACACTTGTCCGCGTCACATGCCGCAAAAACTTGTCTCCCAACCCGTGGCCTTCGTGGGCGCCTTCGATGAGTCCGGGAATATCGGCTACCACGAAACTCTTCCCCTCCCCATACGCAACGACACCCAGGTTGGGAACCAGCGTAGTGAACGGATAGTCGGCAATCTTCGGCCGCACGGCCGAAATCGCTGCGATCAAGGTTGATTTTCCGGCATTGGGCAGACCGATAATACCGACGTCGGCCAGCAATCTGAGTTCAATTTCTAGTTCCTTGTCTTCACCCGGCTCACCGGGTTGGGCAAAACGCGGACTCCGATTTGTCGACGAAACGAAATGAGCGTTGCCCTTGCCACCTCGGCCACCGGCAGCCACGACGACTTGTTGCCCTGCCTCCTTTAAATCTCCGATTAACTCACCTGTTCCGGCATCTCGAATAATGGTGCCGACGGGCACCTTAATGATCCGGTCTTCGCCCGTTTTTCCGTGCTGATCTTTGCCCAATCCATGCTCGCCGCGACCCGCCTTGTACTGTTTTTGGTAGCGCAGATCCAATAGGGTCGTAAGCTGCGGATCGGCTAAGGCGATCACGTCTCCACCCTTTCCGCCATTGCCACCATTGGGACCGCCGCGAGGGATAAATTTTTCGCGCCGGAAGCTGACGCAACCGCGCCCGCCGTCACCGGCGATCACGCGGATTTTTACTTCGTCGATGAATTTCATTTGGTACCAGCGCGCCCATCATTGCCTTTCTCCAGCCAAAAAAAAAGCCCCGTAAGGGGCTTTATCGATGCAAACCACGCTACCCAACTAGGCAGGCGTTACGTTAACCCGCTTGCGTTCCTTGTCGAGACGGTCGTACCGAACGATTCCGTCGATCTTGGCGAACAACGTAAAGTCCCGACCCATACCAACGTTCTTCCCCGGGTGAATGCGCGTGCCAAGCTGTCGGACAATGATGTTTCCGGCCCGCACTGTTTCGCCGCCGAATACCTTAACTCCCCGTCTTTGCCCCTGGCTGTCGCGTCCGTTGCGGGAACTCCCTCCGGCTTTCTTATGGGCCATTTACTTCTCCTTCGGCTTCCGCTTCGATTCCCGTGATCTTCAGAGTTGTCTGATACTGGCGGTGACCGTGCTGACGGCTATAACTCTTACGTCTTTTCTTCTTGAAGACCAAAACCTTTTTTGCTCTGCCCTGACTGACGATCTCGCCCGTAACCTTGGCATTGGACACCAGCGGCGACCCAATCTTGACCTCGCCATTGCCACCGATGAACAAGACATCGGCCAATGTCACCGTCTCGCCTACCACACCCGCAAGCTTCTCGACTTTGACAAGTTGCCCCTCGGACACGCGATATTGCTTTCCACCAGTTCTTATGACGGCATACTTCATAGCAAAATTTTTCCCGAGTACTTTTTCTAAAGCAAAAACCCCCCGAAGTCAACAAAGCTTCAATTTTTTACAAACTTAGCCACGAACAGGAACTCACCTCGCCAGTCTGCAAAAAGAATCCTGCCGAGCTGACGACTTTGCGGTTCCGTGACGTTAACCGCGAAAGCTAGGACCGAGCACCAATCCAATGCTCACAAACTGAATTTTGTGCCCTCAAAAACTTAAAGCACGGACAGTTGTTCGAGCTTGACAAAGTAAAGTAGGAGGAATATATATCGTGTTACGATAGTATCGCTAAACGATATATATGCCCAACACCCCTTATCGACCTAATTACAAATCGATGGCGGAATTGCGCTACCAAATCCGCCGCTTTCTCCGTTTCAGTGAAAACGCCGCGCGCCAAGCGGGAATCGAGCCGCAGCAGCATCAATTGCTCTTGGCGGTCCGCGGTCTGCCCGACGGTGTTAAGCCGACAATCGGTGTATTGGCGGAAAGAATGCAGCTCCAGCATCACAGCACGGTCGAGCTCATCGATCGACTCGTCGAAAGGAACTTCTTGTTTCGACTGCGGTCTACAGACGACAAGCGACAAGTCTTAGTAAAGCTGACTCACGACGGCGAAGAGTTTCTCCAAACACTCTCATTGCATCACCTGCAGGAACTTCAGTCCGCAGGTCCAACCTTCGTGAAGGTACTGCAAAGTCTCATAGCGGAATCCAGCTCGCGTGATAACAACGAAACTGATTCCGATTCACTCAGTCCAAAAATCGCAAAAACTCCACGAAAGGAAACCAACCATGGCTGATCAAAATAACACCGCTGAAGAACTGCTTCTTGACATCAGGGTTGCCGAAGCCTCAACTCTCTACAAGTTTTACCTCAACCAAGAGAAGAAAATTCTCGGCGCAGCGGGGGTAGCTACATTCCTCATTCTCTGGGAGCTGGTGGGAAATACGTTTCAGTTGATCAATCCCATGTTTATGAGTGCGCCCTCCCTCATTTTTAAGGCTGCGGTTCAGCTATTTGGCTCCGGCGAGATCTACAACGACCTTTACGTTAGCGGCATCGAACTTTTCTGGGGCTATTTTCTTTCGGCTATTGTCGCTGTCCCGTTTGGGATCATGGTGGGCTGGTATAAAAAGATGAGTTATATTTTCGACCCGTTCATCAACGCGATGAACGCGACCCCGCGCGTTGCCTTGCTCCCGCTGGTCATCATCTGGTTGGGAATCGGGGTGCTCTCGAAGGTTGGTATTATCTTTCTTGGCGCGGTCTTTCCCATATTGATCAATACGCGCGACGGGGTGAAGACCACGCCTTATAATCTTCTCACAGCGGCACGGAGCTTTGGCGCTTCGGAGTGGATGCTCTTCAAGACCGTCGTGCTCCCCTCGACCATCCCTTTTATCCTTACCGGTCTGAGGCTGGGGCTTGGAAGGGCGATTGTGGGCGTTATGGTCGGTGAACTCTACGCCGCCACGGCCGGAATTGGCTTCATGATCACCGTAGCCGGAGCCACCTTCCAAACCGACAAGGTCTTCGTCGGCGTCCTCGTTTTCGCGCTGACCGGAATGTTGGGTATGGAGTTGCTGACGAGGGTGGAAGGGCGGTTTAGTAAGTGGCGTCCAAAAGTGGGAGCAACGGAATAGAGGACGATCCCCTAATCATTTCTAGACACTCTCCATCGAAGGGCCCACGCGATCCGTGGGCCCTTTCCATTTCTTCCTAAGTTCTCACGGCCCGGTTCACGGTCTCTCGTTGTTCGTATACATCTAGCCCGGATTATTCATGCGCCGAGGAAAAACCACGACACAGTGTCGATCAAGGGATGAGCTTGGAGGAGCGAAGGCTTCCCCTTCGAGATATCAGATTGCAGATCCCAAATGGCAAATTTGAAATCTGACATCTGCGATTTGAAATTCCTCGCGTAGCGAGGACGAGGCCCATTTCCGCCAGAGGCGGATCAGCCTCAGGCTGAGCCTTCGATCCGCAGGGCTCGTCCCTTGATCGTTGCTTGCCAGCGAATGATCCGGGCTAGTTTTGGGCCAGTTTCATGTCACCCGCCCCTTGCTCTTTGTTACTGACGGCATTAAATTCAGCTGCAACAGAAAAGAGGGAGGGTATCATCATGCGCGCGCGGAGATCACGTTCCTATATTTTTGGTACCGTCGCCATAGCATTACTGCTTATGGGCTCAGGTTGCGGCTACAACCAACTCCAAGGTTTGGATGAGCAAGTCAAAGCCGCTTGGGCTGAAGTCCAGAACCAATATCAACGCCGTGCTGACCTCATCCCCAACCTCGTATCAACAGTAAAGGGTGCGTCCCAGTTTGAGCAAGACACTCTGCAGAAAGTTATCGAGGCAAGAGCACAAGCGACCTCGATCAAATTGGATGCGCAAGCCTTGAGCAACCCCGAAACTTTTAAGAAATTCGAACAAGCGCAGCAGAACCTTTCCGGCGCCCTGTCCCGCCTCATGTTGGTGGTCGAGCGCTACCCCGAGCTTAAAGCCAATCAAAATTTTCGCGACCTTCAAGCTCAACTGGAAGGCACTGAAAACCGCATCGCCGTCGCCCGCAAACGCTACGTCGAAAGCGTTGCGGAATACAACAAAGGCGTTCGTTTCTTTCCAACCAACCTGACGGCTAAATATCTCCTGGGTCTGGACGTGCGGCAAACCTTTACTGCGGACGAGGGAGCCGCGAAACCTCCCCAGGTAAAATTCTAAGCAGTAAATGAAACGGCACAAGGCACGGCTCTTCTTTGCCGGGCTTGCCCTTCTTCTCGTCCCGACAATCCTATCCCTCGCTCTGGCGCTGGATGTTCCGCCGCTCCCCGGACGGGTCAACGATCTCGCGGGAATATTGAGTCGAGACCAAGCCCAACAGCTCGAAGAGCGCTTGAGACAATTCGAACAAGAAACCGGGCATCAGATCGCGGTTCTTACTATTCCAAGCTTGGAAGGCGACTCGCTCGAAGACTTTAGCATCCGAGTCGCCCAAAACTGGAAGATCGGTCAAAAAGGGTTCGACAATGGTGTAATCCTTCTGTTCGTTCAAAAAGAACGAAAGATCCGTATTGAAGTGGGTTATGGCCTGGAAGGCATTCTCCCGGACGCTGTTGCAAGCAGGATCATCCGAGAAGAAATCGCCCCTCGTTTCCGTACGGGCGATTACGTCGGTGCACTAGACGCAGGTACCGAAGCAATCATCAAAGTAGCGCGGGGAGAAGCCATGACGCACAGCGCAGCCGCGGCTCCGCGCAAAGGGGCGCGCGGGCCGATCATGGATCCGCGCCTATTTATCTTCGCCGCTTTTATCGCCGTGATCGTCGGAATTACCCGGCGGACTCCCGTTGGCGGGGCGGTCGGTGGGGCAATCAGCGGCGGTGCTGTAGGAACCTTGGCATCAAGCAGCGGCCTTTGGATATTCTACCTATTGGTCGGCGCGATCACAGGGTTTTTAGCCAACTTTTATGCTGAAAGAGCATGGGGCAAGCCGTGGAGCGTTGGGAGTTCGCGTCGAGATCGATGGCCCCGCGATACTATATCCTACGGCGATGGCGGCGGAGGTGATTTCGGTGGAGGGGGTTTTGGCGGCGACTTCGGGAGCGGGGGTTTTAGCGGCGGGGGTGGAGATTTCGGTGGTGGCGGCGCCTCAGGGGACGGGTGAAGAACGACTTCCTTAGCCCTTAAGCACAGACTTGAGGAGAGCGATATGAATCAGGATCTTGATCAGACTCTTCAACAATTTACCGAGGACGTGAAACAAATTTACGGTGACAAGCTGCTCGCCATCATCCTCTACGGCAGTGCCGCGTCAGGCGAATATGTCGAGGGCAGATCGAATATCAACTGCCTTGTCTTGCTAAAGGAAGTTACGCCAGACGAATTGAAAAAATGTACCGGCCGACTCCCAGAGTGGCACAAGCAGGGCATCAGCACGCCGCTGTTCGTCGATCCCCCCTATATCCGCTCTTCCGTCGATGTCTTTCCGATGGAGTTCCTAGATATGAAGCAAAGATATCGTCTTTTGTATGGCCAGGATTTTTTGCAAACCTTAGAACTCAACCTTGAGTACTTGCGCTTTCAATGCGAGCAGGAATTGAAGGGAAAGATGTTAAAGCTACGCCAACTGTATCTTGAAAAATCTGGATCTGAAAAACAACTTGCCGCCTACTTGGCCAAGTCGATCAGTTCGTTTATGGTTCATTTCCGGGCGTTGCTCCATTTGAAAGGAATGTCACCGCCTCACTCAGCGGAAGAGATTTTCGGGTCTCTGGCGCAGATTGGCCTTCCCACGGAAGCAATAAGGAGAGTTTACGGCTTAAAGCACGAAGGCGTCGCCCTCGGACCTGTGGCGTTGAATACGCTATTTAAGGATTATCTTAGTGAGGTCCAAAGTGCGGTGAAGTGCGTCGAAAAATAGAGGTCATACAGCCAAATTGAAGATTTAGAGGGTTTGCCAGGGTTGACAGGGACGATGAGAAAGTTGCAAAGCTCCCCCCGGAATGGAGTTAAGCCGAAGATGAGCCTCTGGCACCCACGCCCTCTGTTTCCGGGATTCTTCTTCTTTCTAGCCCTGGCCATCTATTCGCTCGCTCTATCGTTGGAAGTTCCGCCCCTCCGTGGCCGGGTGAACGACTACGCAAAATTACTGCCCCAGGAACGGGCGCGCGCGCTAGAAGCGCAACTGGAGAAATTTGAGCAGGAGACGGGCCATCAAATCGCAGTGCTCACAATTCCAAGCCTGAAAGGCGACAGCCTGGAAGACTTTAGCATTCGAGTGGCTGAGTCTTGGAAGATCGGCAAGAAAGGCTTCGACAACGGCGCCATCCTCCTCATCGCTCGCGACGATCGAAGACTCCGCATTGAGGTCGGGTATGGTCTCGAAGGAGTGCTGCCGGATGCCATCGCCAGCCGGATCATCCGTGAAGTGATTACCCCGCGCTTTCGGTCTGGAGACTATGCGGGAGGGATTGAAGCCGGCGTCGATGCGATTCTCAAAATCACCAAAGGAGAAACACTGCCGGAGCGAACCCGCCCGGCTCCTGGACCAACTGCTTCTCAAGGCGCGTCGCTAATAACGATTTTCATGATCACCGCCATGCTTGCGCTTTTTATTGGCATGACGCGACGCAGATTATTCGGCGGTGCTGTTGGGGGAGCGGCTTCTGGGCTAGTCACTTCATTGTTCGCTTCAGGAGGCCTCGGACTTGTTTTGCTCCCAGCTCTGATTGTCGGAGCCCTGCTAGGAGCGATAGGCGCTGCGCTGGGTACAGGATCTGCGGGAAATCAATGGGTAGGTAGATCAAGATCTCGACGAGGAGATTGGGGAGGGGGTGCTTTTCCCGGAGGATTCGGTGGCGGAGGTTTTGGCGGCAGCGGGGGTGATGGTGGGTTCAGTGGAGGAGGCGGAGGCTTCGGCGGCGGCGGCGCTTCGGGGAGTTGG
>JAHKKJ010000656.1 GCA_020027655.1 Deltaproteobacteria bacterium
GGGGGCAAGCCGTTGGCGGAAGTCACCGAAAGGATCCATCAATGAGAAGCCACCAAGCCACGTCGCACGCCAAGGACAAGTACTTCAAAGCCATCAAGCAGCACTGGGACGTCATTTGTCGCGCTTACTTGAGCTACAAGGACAAGATGCCAGTCATGCTCCTCGATGTGACAGAGGGAATGATCTATGCGTATCCGTACAAGCGTTTGAAAGCCCAACTGAGCGAGCGCGGGCAAGCGTCGCTTACGGAGCAGTACAATGAGGTGCTCCAAAAAAACCACTTCGTGATCTTCGTACGCGACAATGAGGAAAAGAAACTCATGTCGTACTCCATGAATCGCCCTGTGGTGGACGGATCAGTTCCACTTGATCGCTATGAATTGACGCTCGCCATTGCGAATACAGATCCATGGTCCAGGAATAGCCATGGGATCAGCAGTGCGCGGCAGCAATACCGAATACGCCGACCTGGTGCCGGCCGAAAGTTGACTGAGGCAAAGGATCCAACTATCGTCACCGCATCGGAACAAATGCTCACGGACGAAGTTGCCGGTGATCCGATGACCGACCAGAAGTGGATCCGAAGCAGCCTGTCCCGGCTAAGCAAAAGGCTCAAAGAGGAAGGACATCAAGCGAGCACAACCACCGTGGCCCGCTTGCTCAAGAAGATGGGCTTCTCTCTGAAAGCCAACAAGAGGAAGCAGGGTCGCTTGGGATGCCCCGAAAGGGACGAACAGTTCAAGTACATCGCCTCCCAGAAAGAACGGTTCATCACGACCGGTTTGCCCGTCATCAGCATCGATACCAAGAAAACAGAATTGATTGGTGAGTTCATGAACAAAGGGCGAACGTGGCGCAGGCAAGCAGAAGAAGTCAACGAGCATGACTTCCCAGGGGCCGCCAAGTGCCGGGCCGTCCCCTTTGGGATTTACGACATTGTAAGAAACGAGGGCCATGTCTACGTAGGATGTCGAACAATACGCCGGCCTTTGCCGTTCACTCCGTTGCGCGGTGGTGGCAGGATGACGGGCATCGCAGATATCCGAATGCAAGCTCGGTGCTCATCTTGGCAGATAGCGGAGGAAGTAATGGGTGCCGGGCACGGGCTTGGAAGCTCAGCCTCCAACAGAAGCTCTGCAACGAGTTCGGGCTGACGGTAACCGTGTGTCACTATCCAACGGGGTGTTCGAAATGGAACCCTGTTGAGCATCGCCTCTTCAGCTTCATCAGCAGAAACTGGGAGGGAAAACCGCTCAAGACTCTAGAAACAATGTTGGGGTACATCCGGGGAACAACCACGATAACGGGATTGATCGTCAAGGCCTTCCTAGACGAAGCGTATTATGGAAGAGGACAAAAGATAACACGTGATGATATCGCGTGGCTCAATCTAGAGTCGCATGCCGTTTGCCCAAAGTGGAACTACACGATGTATCCGTCTGCGAAGGAGGCAGGACATTCTTGAAGCCGGGGGCTGCCGACGGCAGCGGGTCCGCAACTGCGCAGGCTCCCCTGACGTTTGTTGGTCTCGACTTCGAGACCGCGGACCACGGCGCCGACAGCGCTTGCGCAGTCGGGATGGTTCGCGTAGCGAGCGATAAGATCATAAACAGAGAGCACTATCTAATTCGGTCCAGTAGAAATTCTTTCTTTTTTACCCCCATACACGGCATTTCGTGGGAACATGTTCGTGAAAAGCCGACGTTCGAAGAGTTGTGGCCGAGAATCCAGAACTTGTTCCTTGGCGCGGACTTCATCGCTTCCCATAACGTTGGGTTTGACCGGCGGGTTCTTGAATCTTGCTGCCAAGCGGCGAAGATCCCTCGACCTGAGATTCGCTTCGTCTGCACGATGAAGCTCGCCAGGCGACTGTGGAATATCCGCCCCACCAGTCTTTCCAACGTTTGCAGGTACCTCGGGCTTCGGTTGGATCCTCACGAGGTCCTTTCCGACGCCGAAGCATGCGCTGGAATCGTCCTTGCTGCGCGCCGGGCTAGAGCTGCAATCCGAGCGAACGCCGGTCGACAATCGCCGATGGCGATGTCCAGTAAAAAGGGTTCAGTCCTTTATCTGATAGTCCTCTCAGGCTATTGATCGCGCATGGCGCGACAGGTTCGTTTGGAATTTGCCGGCGCCCTTTATCACTTAACCCCGCGAGGCGACCGGCAAGCATAAAGTAAAGGGCTGCCCCCCCGTGTTATTCGATTCGGCCGCAGCGGCGGCCGTTGGCGCCGGCCGTGATTTCAAAATTATCGAGCAGAGAACCCATCTGGGACAACGCTGTTTCCTAACTGGACAAAATTAAGCTAGGCCATTGATTGTGACGAGGATGTTAAGAGTGGAGTGATGCACCTTGGGATTGACAAAATTCTGTGCGCAATTGAGACTTCCACTTTAAGAGGACTGACGTATGGCAATCTGATCTAAGGATATTATACCGCTTGCTTTGGCGCGAGCTAGGCTGACGAGTAGAGAAAATAGGGGCCAGGTCTTGCAATACAACATATTCATTTCGTCATGCTCGGCCTCTACGACTGGGAGTTTCCCGGAGCGGTTTATCATCTGACCTCTCGAGGTAATGGCCGCCAGAAGATCTTTTTCACCGACACGGATCGAGAACTGTTCCTTGGTACTCTGGCTCACGTGGTCTCGCGCTACGGTTCCGTCACCCGCAGGCTGACGAAGTTGGAAAAAGGAACGGCTGTGTGATTGCAAGATCTGCCCCAGTGTTTCTAACCCTAATGTTTCTCTTCGGTGAAGTTCTCATTTGGGCCAAAAATCGACTTCTTCAATGACTCATGTCCTGATTTGTTTAAGTGTTGACTCGTTACGGGCCTGTTGTAATTTAAATGTCAGACATTAGGGGGGTATGGGTTCTGGTCAGGCCATTCCGAGGTTCACTTGGTTAAACACAGCGGCGGATGCCATTGCGGCCGGGTAAAGTTTGAGGTTGAAGCAGAGGCGGAGATAGAAGCCGTCGAATGCAACTGTTCGATCTGCAGCAAGGGCGGCTTTCTCCATCTCATCGTGCCCAAATCTCGGTTCACTCTCATCCAAGGTTCAGAGTCGCTTTCTTTTTCCTCAGCAATTGCTTCGTCACCGTTAACTTCGTCTGCACTGAGTCTTTGACGTAAGCCAGAATCGACTTCTCCATCCATGCTTTGCCACTACCCTCATGTCCACACCAGCTTCTGCCATGGTGCATCCCCCTTTCCTGCAGCTGTGCGATCCAAACCCTTGTGGCCACTCTGCAATTTCGTGTGCGATCCAAACCCTTGTGG
>JAHKKJ010000657.1 GCA_020027655.1 Deltaproteobacteria bacterium
ACTTTGCCGAGGTCCACGACGCCTTCACTCCTTTTGAAATTATCACTAGCGAGGATTTGGGATTCTTTCCTCCAGGCAAGGGAGGCGAAGCGGCGGTGGAAGGAAAGACCGCTCTCGAAGGGCCATTGCCGATTAACCCTTCGGGTGGCTTGAAAGCTCGCGGGCATCCGGTTGGCGCGAGCGGATTGGCTCAAGTCGTAGAAGTAACAAAAAGGCTTCGAGGGCAAACTCGAGCCAAGCGCGAGTTCAAGCGCGGCCTAGCCCAGAGTACCGGCGGTCTGGGAACCAATAATTTTGTCACCATCCTGGAACGTACGGACTCACGCGCGGTTCAAAGTCCGGCACTGCCTTTATTGCCACCAGCGCCTCCGGCGGTTCCGAAAAAGGCAGCTCCGCCGGCAGTCATGAGCGATGAAGGTGAAATCGAGACGTTTACGATTCTCTACGTGACACCGGACGGCTTTCTTCCGCCTGTTGCCCTGGCCTTGATTCGGGATCGCAACGGCCGCCTGCTTATGGCGCAGGGAGAGGACAACATGCAGCTAAAAATCGGCCGCGAGGTTTATCTCAGGCGGATGGACGACTTTTACCTTTTTACGGTTAAGAGCCAGCTTCAGAAGGTACAGGAATCCTTAAAGCGACTCCTGGGGCGCGGAGCCGCGTCGCCCTCTAAAGAAGAGAGTCCTGCGGAGAAGAAGTTATGATCGGTGGTGGCCCGCGGCGAGCGGAAAAAAAATTCAAGTCCCTGACCAAGCTCCTGAACGAGAAGCTCAGGGAAGCGATCGTCAGCGGTAAATTTGCTCCGGGTGAGAAACTCGCGGAAGAAACGCTCAGCACCTCGCTGCATGTCAGCCGAGTAGCGCTGCGGGAAGCGCTGCGCTTGCTAGAAACGGAAGGGTACGTAACGTTCCTGCCCAACAATGAAGTGGCAGTTAGCAAGCCCACACGCGAGGAGGTTCAAGATTACTACATGATTGCGAGCGCGTTGGAAGGATTGGCGGCGCGGCTAGCGGTTGAGAACGCTCAACCGGAAGAGATCGCCCATCTGAGAGAGCTGCACCAGCTTCTCAAAGAAGCCTGTCAAAAACGGGACCTGACTCGCTACTTCGACGCCAACAGTAGCTTTCATCGCTTCATCGCTGAAATCGCCCGCAACGAGCGCCTGTACCGGCTCATCGATCAGTTGCGCCAAGAGATTCAAAAGACGCGAATTCTCTCGCTCCATTTGCCCCAACGGCTCGACTATTCCATGCGCGAGCATGACCAGATCATGGACGCCTTCCTCAAGAAAAACTCGCAGCTGGCCGAGAGCACAATGGTCCGTCATTTGAACAATCAAATGGAAATGTTGCGCAAAGCGCTCGACCAGAAGGGTTAAAAACGCGCGCCTCGTTACTGACCCCGTGGTGCCTTCTTGGATGCCGCGGAAAGCTTTGAACCGTATTCTTTCAGTACGCTCTCCAGCGACTCGAAGTCAGCCAGAGTTCGCAGCGAGGTGAAAGTTGGAAATATCATCGGCAGTTTATCTTTGGCGAAAAGTTTCAGGGCGCGATCAGGTGTAAGCCAAAGGCTATGGGCGACTTCAGGCGAGGTTAGCAGGGGAGTCTGACCTTTTGGCAAGGCGGCGAGAAAGAAACGCGTATCGAAGCGAATCGAAATCTCTTGCGGCGTTTGCCAATGGGAGAAATAGGCCAGGCGGGAGGCGTCACACAGCAGTCCTTCGCTCTCGAGCAGGGATCGGAAGCTCAAGGTCTTTTTGAGCAGAGCAGCGTGCTTGTCAGTCAGATTGTTTTTGTGATCCTGTGCTGACGCCCAGGGTTGTTTCAAGTCATTAACCGCAAGTAGAATTCCCGCCTCTTCGAAGAGCTCTCGAATACCAGCAATCCATAGCCCCAGAGCTTCTGGCGGCGAAAATTGAGCGCCAACGATTTTTCGTGCATCCACGGGTGATAAACCGTGGCAAAGCCGCAACATCGCCGTCGAACAATCGTCTTTTCGTAGGGCGCCACCGGGGAAGCAGTACATGCCGCCAAGGAACGCCATTTCGTCAGGGCGACGGGTGAGAAATACTTCAAAGCCGTTCGTCTCAGCAGGGCGGAGCAGAATAACGGTGGCCGCCGGTCTCGATTTATGCTGTGCACTCATCGGACATTGAGCATAGGGGCTTCGGCGAAGGATCCCCGGCAAGGAGGCCCGAGGCAGTTGAAGGTATAAAGGCGCTGTTGGGGCTGATCGTGAAAGATAATCGTGGAAGAAACGGTGCCGGCGACGTCTCCATGAACACAAATAGCGTCCCTAGGGTCATTGGAACCGTTACCCAATGTGTGATCGCAGAGAACTGTGCGCAACGAGCGCACCCACACCGATTTGTCGCTGCAGTTCGATCGCAACCCGTCGAAGACTTGGGCGAACTGCACGTGGGCTCGATCGACTTTTTCAGATCGCACAGCGAACTCGGCGGCGCTACTGTAAACGTGCAATCCTTCATCGAGTTTATGGCTCTTGATCTGTCGCCGGACGTTGGTTGCGATCCACGCCTCCTTCGGATCGACAAAAACAACGGTAAACGGTTGATAGGCGTCTTCGTGCCGGTTTACGAATGCATGGGCGTCCGCGGCGGATTTGAATCTGAGGAGATCCAGACAGAGGAGACCACGAGAGCGCGTCTGGGTGAGTGGATCCGGTTCGCTGTTCGACCGGCGATTGAGAATGCCTACCAGGAGCCCGTGCTCATTGACTCCAAGCCAGGTACCGCCCGCCAAGAGATCCTTCCCGGCAAGAATGTTGGGTTCAGTCGACCATAGGCTCGGAGGCGCTGACGGGCGGTCATAGTGCTCATCGCGGTTCGCCGCGACGATCACCGGGTAGCGGTCAACCATGCGAAAGTAAAGTGCCAACGTGCACACAGCTATCGTTTACAGAAAGCGCAAAGGTTCTGCAAACATGCTTTCCGAGAGCTGATTGTCGTTACGGATTGTTTATGTTAGCTTCGAATTCTTGGAGAGGGTGACTATGTTTCAGTCAGTGGATGCTGTTGTCACGGGCTTGGGCAGCCAAAGTTACATTTGCAATAAGAATGTTGCCACGGTGGTCTATCTCGGAACCCAATTGCAAAAGCCGATTCTGGTTGAGGGACCGGCCGGCGTCGGTAAAACCGAACTGGGTAAAGTGCTGGCGGGCGCCCTGGGGATGGAGTTGATCAGGCTCCAGTGCTATGAAGGGCTCGATGAGGCCAAGTCGCTCTACGAGTGGGAGTACGCCAAGCAACTGCTTTA
>JAHKKJ010000658.1 GCA_020027655.1 Deltaproteobacteria bacterium
CTTCCGGCTTTCTGTCGCCTTGCTGATGGCAGCTGAAACAATTGAAGTAATCCTTAGAAACCAGTTTTTTGGCGGCATCGAGATATTCCGGCGGCACTCTCTTTTCATCAAAATAGGTGAACGGGAACTCGACTTTCGAAAGATCGTTGAAGTAGTCGACCAACTGGCCCGTGTGATCATTCGACAATCCGAAGGTCGGCATCCTGAGTTCCAACCATGGCCGAATCGGGATCGGCGCTTTCAAGAAGCTAAAGAACCATTGGGACTGCACCTTCTCACCCTCGCCATTGAGAATGGGGGGAGCGAGAGTCGGATTCTCTTGATAGTATTTTCGGATAAACCCGCCTCGCCCCTCGATTTCATGACAGCCGATACAATTGTACTGATGCATCAGCCGCCGTCCCTCCACCACCTGAACGACGCGATCGCCTTGATTCGCCTGGTACCGCTGCGCCACTTTGCGTTCGCGGAAGCCGGCGAGAAGAATCCGTAACTCTTTAATATCCTCGTCGGCGAGATCGAACTGTGGCATCAATTGCTCCACCCGTTCGGTGGCGTAGATCCGTGGAGTTTTCAGTTTGTTATAGGTCCAGTCGTCCCAGGTTTGTTTTATGTCCGTTCGATTGCCGAAAAAGAGCTCTTCGAGAGTCTTCGAGCCGAAGGTCGTCAATTCGACACCGACGCGGGATTCCTTTTCCATTCCCTTGATATCATGACAACCGAAACAACCCCATTTTCGAACCAGCGATTCGCCGCGCTTGATATTGTTGGCATCGGCAAGCTTCTCTTGAATGCCGGGCATCGGCTCCGGCTTGCCTCCCAAAGTCATCAAATAGGCGGTAATCGCCGTGGCCTCGTCATCAGCGAGACGAAGGCTTGGCATGTTGGTGTCCGGAGCGAAGGCGCGTGGATTTTTGATCCAATGATAAACCCACTGAGGGCCGACCTTTGACGCGATATCTTTCAGGTTGGGGACCAGATCCTTGGCTTTGCCGAGCACGGTGGTGAATTCGCCTTCGGCAAAACCGTGGCAACCCTTGCAGCCGATCGTCTCCACCAACTTTTTGCCTTTGCCTACTTGATTCGCGTCGCCTTCGCGAAAACCGGCAGGCAGGGGATGTGCCTGCGTCCATTGGTCACCTTCCTCTTTGGCAAGCGACCACAGGTAAGCCGCGATGGCCACGGCGTCCTCTTGCCGCAGATCAAAATTGGGCATCCGCGTGCGCGGGCGGAACTTGTGCGGATTTTCAATCCACCGCACCATCCAACTCGGATCGACCTTGGCGCTGATCTTCCTCAAGCTCGGAGCGATCTTGGGGATATTTTCGTAGCCTTTAACCAGGTGACATCCCGTACAGCCGATCTGCTCGAACAGGATCTGTCCCTCGGTCAAAAGAGGAATAGCCTCGAACTTTTGCACGTCTAGGTGACACGTGGTGCAGCTCGACTGGACCTTAGCGCCGCGCAGTAGCGGGTGTTCCCAATAATGCACTTCACCGTGGCCCTGCTTCACGCTGTTAACCGCCACACCCTGACCGTCATGACACGAAGTACAACCAAGCTTATCCGGTGGGTGGGCATTGTCGGCGAGCAGCACCTCGCGTCGCGGATGAGTTTTGAAGGGGTGCTCCTCTTTCTCGAAACCAGGTCGATTGATCGCCATATGGCAAGTCTGACAACGATCCACACGGGCAATCGGCTGATCGAAACGATTGCGGTCGAACTCCTCTAAGGATACCTGCAGGATCTTGGGAATCTTGTAGAACGAGAATGGTCCGATTTTGAAGGTGGCATTTTCCATCACCCGAACCCATTTATCGCGTTCCGCCGTGAGTTTGCCTAACTCGTCCTCCAGATCCTTGACACCGGCGCGGATCTTTTTGATTTCCTCTTTGATCTGGTCGCGTTTGGCGCGCGCAGCTTCGAGCTCCGGATCGAGCTTCGCTCTTGCCTTTTCTAGCTGCTGGATCTCGTCCTGGTAGGGTTTTGGGTTTCTCTTCTGCTGGATGGCATGGTCGTACTCATAACCCGCTTCTTCCAGCTCGCTCTTGATGAATTTGACTTCCTGATCGATCTCTTGGAAGCGAACCGTCGCCCGAACTTCCTCCGCCTCTAAGGCTTTGAGCTTCCGGCCCTGCTCCCCCTGGGTCACACTCGCTTGCGCTGCCGCAAGCTTCTTGGCCAGCTCTTGATATTTCGCGTCCGCCTGAAGTTTCTTATTTTCCTCGTCGTAGGCCGCCTGCGCTTTTCCGTAGTCGAGGCGATAGAACCGGGATTGGAAAGCTTTCCAAGGACGACGAGTAATGTTGTCGTCCCAGAACGCCCAAAGCGAGAACGCCACCAGCAAGCCGATGCCGATGAGAAAGATACTGCTGTAGGATTTTTTTTCTTCGTTTTGGTCGATACCTCGTTCCGCCATCCCGTCTTACCTCACGCAACTTTGCGCTCAAGCACGCGGCCCAAAGAAAAGACCCCAAGACCAATAAGCGCCAGCACGATTTCTTCCGCCATTGAAAAGTTTTTGGTGATTCCCACAAACAGGGAGTAACCCACGTCGGCGAGCCCCAAGGCCTGGAGAATCTTAGCCACGTAAAACATCAGCCCCGTTCCAAACCTAATCTTCTATTCTCCACCCCGCTGGCCCTTTTTCATCAGTTTTCCATATCTCTCGATCGCTTCGCAACCCATTTTTGGATCGCGGTCAGACATTAATCCAGGGAGTAACCAGGATATATTTGACATTGAAAACGAGTCTGAGAAACATTTTGGCGGGAAGTGAAAGCATCAAGACAAAGAGCAAGGCAGTGATGGTAAATCGGACCATGCCCCACCGCTCGAGAAACTCTCTGCCTTTCACTTTGAGAATCCAAAAATAAAAGGCCGCGAGCCCGAAAACAAAGTAAGCCCCAATGACGACCAATCCAAACGCCGCCGACCACCAATAATCCCTGAAGCCGAAAAGGTACGGCAGGTCGACGTTGGTCAACGCCACGACTTTATGAGGATCCCAGTGCTGCCAGGGCCAAAATAGGTTCCATCCCGGCCCGCGGAAAAACGTCCCAATGATGATCATGGAAACCCACAGCACATGGAAACCCAAAAAAAACGTCAGGATCTCATACTTTCGATCTTTGAAGCAGTAATAGCCGTTACCCTTGGGGTTGATGTCAATGAACGGAATCACCATCAGGCCGACAATGATCAGGCTTGGCAATACGACACCGGCGTGCCAGGGATCGAAGTAAACCAACATTTCCTGCAAACCAAGAAAAT
>JAHKKJ010000140.1 GCA_020027655.1 Deltaproteobacteria bacterium
ATCTGAGAAATATGGTGCTTCCGGGGTTACCGTGAAAGAGTATTCATCACAGACCTAGCGCGGTGGAACCGCAACGGAAACTCGGAATATCTCCCGCAAAGACGCCAAGGTCGCAAAGGTCGGAAAAATTGAACAGGATGGTTTGTCAATTATCAATCTTTTGATTCCGAACTTGGCGTGCTTTGCGCCTTGGCGGGAGTCAATCCCCGTGTTCGAGCATTGCAGATCAACGGAAAATTTGCGCGAGCTGCGCAAATTTTGAGTTATAGTAGTACGAAAAGCACGAAGCACAGGGAAGCAAGAAGAATCTAACCGCAAAGAATGTTCTGAATGCGTCTAACAATTTGCCTACCGTCAATGCCATTGCTTGACGTGATTATCCGTCTCCGCTATCCTTAATTTTGTCTGATAATGTCAAAAATGTAAGGAGATGGGAATGTCGTCGGTCACAAAGATCACTGCCAAATACCAGATTACATTGCCAGGCGAAGTCCGGCGAGCGCTCAAGGCTAAAGTCGGGGACTTATTGGTATTCGTGGAACAGACGGATGGCTCATATCGGGTGCAGGCAGTTCCGCCACGCCTGACAGAAGCCCTGCGGCTGGCGGGGAGCCCCTTATCGCCTGTGGATTTCCGCCGGGTGCACAGGGAGTTTGAAGAAGGCTGGGACGATGAGCAAGCGTGAGTCAGCGCCACTGGCCTGCCTTGACGCCAATATATTTCTCGCAGTCCTTATCCCTGAAGCAACCAGAGCTCCTAAAAATGAAATCGCCGGCGCGGAGAGGGTACTGAAGGCGGTTGAAGAGGGACATTTGCAAGGCGTTACCACGGCTATCCTGTTTGGTGAGATCCGCTACGCGTACCTGAGGGAAGATAAGTTGGGCTTCGAAATTGCCCGCGCGGCTATCGAAGCGGAGGCGAACCTACGGGTAGTAGCTGTCACCGCGTCGCTCGCCATTCACGCCGCCGAGTTGCGGCGAAAGTACTACTCAAAGAAGAACGTGTTTTCGTACAACGACGGTCTTTACCTGGCTACGGGGCTGGCCGAGAAAGCGGCCCTCATTGTCACGACGGACCCCCATCTCCTCAACGTCCGCGAGCTCAAGACTATGTCCCCTAGTCAATACCGGTAAAACCATTTTGGATTGCCAATTTCGGATTTTCGACTAAGGAGAGAGTCGGAAGGACGAATCGTTTTTGAGTCAATCTTGGGATTCTGGCTCCGACAATCGGAAATCTAAAATCCAAAATCGAAAATACGTGCAGACGATGCTTGACCACTCGATATCCGCGAACTAAGCTGGGCGCCGTTTCCTCCTAAACAAATTCAGCAAGTGGAGGCCCAGGCGTGAAGTGTCCCCGCTGCCAACATGAGAATCCGCTACAGGCAAAATTTTGTCTGGAGTGCGGAACTGCTCTCGCCCTAAAGTGCCCTACGTGCGGCACGGAACTTCCTGCCGGCGCGAAGTTCTGTCTTGAGTGTGGGCAATCGGTGAGCGCTCAACCCGCCATAGCAACGCGCTTCATTTCTCCCGAAACTTATACCCCCAAACACCTCGCCGAGAAGATCCTCACCTCAAAGAGCGCTCTTGAAGGTGAGCGCAAGCAGGTGACGGTGCTGTTTGCCGACATGAAGGGCTCCATGGAGTTACTTGCGGACCGCGATCCTGAGGACGCGCGGAAGATTCTTGATCCCATTCTCGAACAGATGATGGAGGCCGTCCACCGTTATGAAGGCACAGTGAATCAAGTCATGGGCGACGGCATCATGGCGCTGTTCGGCGCGCCGCTGGCCCACGAAGATCATGCGGTTCGTGCCGGTTACGCGGCGCTCAGGATGCAGGAATCAGTGAAAAAATATGCGGAAAGCATTCAGAGAACCGAGGGAATTCCGATACAGATTCGAGTTGGAATGAACTCGGGTGAGGTGGTTGTGCGCTCGATCGGGAGCGACCTCAAGATGGACTACACGGCGGTGGGTCAGACGACACATCTTGCTGCGCGCATGGAGCAAATGGCGATGCCGGGATCGGTGCTGATGACTGCTAACACCCTGTCATTAAGCGAGGGCTTTGTCCAGGTGAAGGCGCTTGGGCCGGTCAATGTGAAGGGTTTGACCGAGCCAGTTGAAGTCTATGAGATCACGGGCGCTGGTCCGGTGCGTTCTCGGCTGCAAGCCGCAGCCGCGCGCGGGCTCACACGCTTTGTGGGGCGCACTGCTGAGTTCGAGACGCTCTGCCAAGCGCTGGAGCGAGCCGGAGCCGGCCGCGGCCAAGTGGTAGCGCTTGTCGGTGAGCCAGGCGTAGGCAAGTCTCGTTTGTTCTGGGAGTTTACTCATTCTCGCCGTACCGTCGACTGGCTTATCCTTGAAAGCGGTTCGGTCTCCTACGGCAAAGCCACTGCCTATCTCCCGGTGATCGACCTGCTCAAGGCGTATTTCAAAATCACTGATCGGGATGATCAGCGCGAAATTCGTGAGAAGGTCACAGGCAAGCTTCTCACACTGGATAAGTCTCTAGAGCCTACTTTGCCTGCATTCCTAACACTCTTGGATGTCCCGCTTGATGATCAACAGTGGCAGTTCCTCGATCCTCC
Organism: Deltaproteobacteria bacterium; assembly: GCA_020027655.1. Taxonomy (GTDB): domain Bacteria; phylum Desulfobacterota; class Binatia; order UBA9968; family UBA9968; genus DAIRFP01. Next base: position 2,596 of record JAHKKJ010000140.1, read on the forward strand.
CCAGCGCCGTCAACGGACCCTAGACGCAGTGAAGCGCCTCTTGCTTCGGGAGAGCCAGGTTCAACCTCTGGCCTTGGTGTTTGAGGATCTGCACTGGATCGATTCGGAGACTCAGGCTCTCCTGGATAGCTTGATTGAGAGTCTTCCGACTGCTCGAATGTTCGTCCTAGTTAATTACCGGCCGGAATACCAGCACCGTTGGAGCAACAAGACCTATTACACCCAGCTTCGGATCGATCCGCTGCCGGCTGAGAGCGCCGAACAATTGCTTCACTCCCTTTTAGGAAACGATCTTGGGCTTGAGCCAGTCAAGCGACTTTTAATTGCCCGGACCGAAGGCAACCCGTTTTTTTTGGAGGAAAGCGTCCATACACTAGTCGAGACAAAGGCGTTAGTGGGAGAACCTGGCGCGTATCGCATGGCGAAACCGATTGAAAGCACTCAAGTGCCAGCGACGGTCCAGGCAGTTCTTGCGGCCCGAATTGATCGCCTCCCATCTGAGGAGAAGCGCCTCCTGCAGTCAGCATCCGTTATCGGCAAGGATTTCCAGTTCGTTCTGCTCCAAGCTATTGCGGAGCTTGCGGACGAACCGCTTCGTCACGGGCTCGCGCAACTACAGGCCGCTGAGTTTCTCTATGAGGCGAGTGTCTTCCCTGAGCTCGAATATACGTTCAAGCACGCGCTGACCCATGAGGTGGCTTATAAGTCTTTGCTCCGCGCGAGCCGTCAGAACTGCCACGAACGCATCGCGCATGTCCTTGAGCAGCGCTTTCCTGATATTGTCGAGACTCAGCCTCAACTCTTGGCGCATCACTACACCGAAGCACGCCTCGGCGCGCTGGCTCTTCCATACTGGCAGCGAGCAGGCGATAGAGCTAACGAGCGCGCTGCACACACTGAAGCCATTAGTTATCTCAGCAAGGGACTAGAATTGCTTAACGCGCTTCCGGAGGCCCTCGAATACCGGCAGCACGAACTCTCCCTGTACACTGCGCTAGGCCGGACTCTCAAGGACGTCAGAGGCTATGGAGATCCGGAAGTGGAACAAGCCTACACGCGCGCGCGGGAACTGTGTCGGCAGATAGGAGAGGCACCTCAGCTTTTCTCGACCCTCCTGGGATTGTCGATTTATTTTGTCGTGCGGGCGGAGTTACAAACAGCGCGCGAGCTTGGGGAGCAGCTTCTAGACATCGCCCGAGGAGTACAGGACCCTGTACTCCTCGTCGAGGCCCACTATGCCCTAGGAGTCACCTGTTTTTGGTTGGGAGAGTTCGTTTCCGCTCGCAATCATCTCGAACAAGGGATTGCGCATTACGATCCCCTTAAGCACCGTTCCCATATTGTGCTCTTTGGCCAGAACGAGGGCGTGGTTTGCCTCTGCCGTGCAGCCCTCGTACTCTGGTATCTCGGTTATCCGGACCAAGCCCTCGCGCGGGGTATCGAGGCATTTACGCTGGCTCAGGAGCTGGCCCACCCGGCCAGCCTAGCCTATGTCCGCTACTGGGTTGCCTTCCTCTATCATCACCTTCGGGAGGTGGAAAAAACCCAGGAGTGGACGGACGCATCTATAGCCGTTTCGACTGAGCATGGCTTTGCGTACTGGCCTCCACAAGGGATGATGTTGCAAGGTTGGGTGCTAGTCGAGCGGGGACAGGTGGCTGAAGGGATTGTCCGAATGCGCCAGGGGTTGGTGGCTTTGCAGGCCACAGGGACAGATATACAACGAGCATACTCCCTCGGCCTCCTGGCCAATGCGTACAGACAAATTGGGCAGATAAGCGAGGGACTTGCAACGTTGGACGAGGCACTCGCGGCAGTAGATAAAACCGGAGGACGCTGGGGGGAGGCGGAGTTACATCGGCTCAAGGGAGAGCTGCTAATGAGACAAGCCGGCTCTAACGCACAGCAGGTTGAGATCTGCTTTCAGCAGGCTCTCGTCGTAGCGCGCCGCCAGCAGGCGAAGTCGTTGGAGTTGCGGGCAGCGATGAGCTTGAGCCGTCTGTGGCAGAAGCAAAGCAAGCAACAGCAAGCACGTGAACTGTTGGGCGAAATTTACGGCTGGTTTACCGAAGGTTTTGATACGGCCGACTTGAAAGAAGCAAAAACTCTGCTAGAAGAACTTACCTAATCGGTTACATCGAGCGTCCAGAGACCCGGACGATGACCTTCCGCGCGTTGCCTTTGTGTATACCGCTCAGTGAATCTGGGCGGGAAGGATAGTGAATCCTTCTTTGTATGCCGCGTCTCGCAACCGGGTGTCGAAGGAGACCAGTTCTCTGTTCATCGGCTGTCTTTGACACCAATGCAAAGCGGCCGCTAACTGAAAGGCATCTGCTGCTCTGAGAGCATGCACGGCTAGTAGCCGCTCCGCGGTCCCACGAAGAATTTCGCTCGGTTGAACTTCGGTCCAGGCGTCCGCAAGTTGCCTTAGCACGTGATGTGCCTGTCGTTCGTCCTCGATACGCAAGCTGCCTTCGCGGGTTTGCCGGTTGAGGGCTGAGACACATTCAGTCCTTGTTGCCCACCAAACGACGATCGAAGGGTCTCTGGTGAGAATTGATTTAACGGTTCCGGTACTGGGCTCGATTACGAACAGAGGGACAACCGCGGATGTGTCCCAGAATTTCACCAGCCCTCCTCCCGTTCCCGTAAAGCAGCCTTGAGAACCAACCCCTTAGGATCTTTGGGCCGCGGGAGATCCCAAAAACCCTTCGGCAATTTTCCCGAGCCGATTTTGATGAAACCCTGTTTTTCCATTTCGACCAAGTGATCAGGCAGAATGTCGGAACTTGCGACTGGGGTGAGCTTGGCAATAGGGCGCCCGCGTTCAGTGACTAGGACTTCTTCGCCTGCCTTGACCGATCGTAGATACTCACTAAGAGAAGCCTTGAGTTTTGAGACGGTTGTAGTCTTCATAGGTATTCCTTTCTGGTTTGTCCTACTTGACCATTATGGTCAATTGAAAGCGCTCGTCAAGACTTGCTCCGGGTGCCGGGTTACCCGGCTCGACCGGATTTCATAGGGGGCTCCGGCGACCTGAAGCGAACAGAAGTCACAAACCGATGCGCTTGCAATCCGAGATGTGCACGGAGTACAAGAAGTCGTCGATGGGAAAAGAGGAGTAATAAAGTGATGGAGTATCGAATGCGATGTTGTTTGATTGTTCTAGTTTTGATGCTGGGCTTTTCTTCTCCCGTTTTCGCCGTCTCGACGCCTGCGAAGATCGTCGTCACTTATGGCGGCTTAAACGAGCGGAGCGGGGTGCTTTTCGTCGCAAAAGACGCGGGGATTTTTCAGAAGCATGGTCTGGACGCGCAAGTGGTCAACGTGCGCAGCGGCGCGGTCGGATTGTCGGCCCTCGCTGCCGGCGAGACCCAGTTCCATCGGGGCTCGGGGACCGGCGCGTCTATCGGCGCCATGGCGGGCGGACTTGATTTGGTTTTCGTCGCTGGGCTGATTAACAAACTCGATGGCACGTTCGTGGTCGCTCCCAACATCAAGACGCCAGCGGATCTCAAGGGCAAAAGGATCGGCGTGCAAAGTATCGGCGGGGGTGTGTGGATGTTCAGCATGCTGGCTTTTGATCACTGGGGAATCAATCCGGAGCGTGACAACATTCAGTTCCGGATCATCGGCGATCAGGCGGTTATGGCCCAAGCCCTTGCAACAGGCGGGATTATCGACGCGGCGTATCTCGGCTATGCGTTTGGCGCGCAATTGGAGCGGCAAGGTTTCCGCGTCCTGGCAGATCTTCTCAAGTTAGGCATCCCCTTTCAGGGTCTGGGCATCATGGCGCGGCGGAGCTTTGTCGATCGCTCGCCCGAAACCGTAGAGCGCTACCTTAGAGCGATGGTCGAGACGATAAAATTCATCAATAACCCTGAGAACAAACCTGTGGTGATTCGGAGCTTGATGCGCACGTTGCGCCTGTCAAAGGTGGAAGACGCCGAGGCTGGCTATGACATGATGAAGGTCCTTTACGACCGGCGCATTTATGCCAACGTCGATGGGCTGCGCAACGTGATCCGTATTCTCGGCAGAAGCAACGAGCAGATTCGCAAGCTCAAAGTCGAAGATATCATTGAGGAGCGCATCGCGCGGAAGTTGGAAAAAGAAGGGCTCTTCTGAAAAGGCCTGGCTGGGCCTTTTCAGTTTCGTGTTCCGGGTTTCTAGTTTCGGGTTTAAAACACGAGACTCGAAACGCGAGACTCGAAACTGTGAGGTGCTCGCGCCCGGTTGACGGTTCGATGGAAGCGGTGATACACCTACCAACAAGACGAGGCTAATTAGAAACCGCCAAAGGAGGAAAAATTTTATGGCTGGCAATGGCAATAACGCAGGCTGCGAGGTGCTGATTTCTTCGGACTCCCACGTGATGGAACCACCCAACACCGTGAAGGAGCGAGTTGCGCCGTCGTTCCGAGACCAAGCTCCGGTTTTTCCTGTGCTCAAAGTAGGGGAAAGCTTTCAAACCCATCCCGGAGGGTCGGACCCAAATTGCCGGATCAAGGAGATGGAAACCGACGGGCTCAGCGCCGAGGTGCTTTATCCGACCAATCTGCTGCCGCACTTCGCGATGGACGATGCAAAGCTTCAAGAGGCCTGTTTCCGAGCCTACAACGATTGGTTGATTGATTATTGTAAGGTTGCTCCCAATCGTTTGATTGGTATCGGAGCGATCTCGGTTTATGACATCGACGGGGCAGTAAAGGAGCTGGAGCGTTGCGCAAAGGCCGGCCTCAAGGGATCGATCATCTGGCAGGCGCCCCATCCAAATCTGCCGTTTCACTCGGAGCATTACAATAAGTTCTGGGCGGCTTCCCAGGATCTCAACATGCCGGTGAATCTGCATATCCTCACCGGACATGGCTACCATAAGGAAACCGTGTTCGGGAATAAGCGAACGGGAGTTGAGGCCTATCGGGGCAGCGTGAATCTGAAGCTCAAGGAAATCATCGATGCGTTTTTTGAACTGATTTTCTACGGAGTCTTGGACCGATATCCCAAGCTCAGGTTCGTTAGCGTCGAGAATGAAATCGGATGGATGCCGTTCATGCTCCAGCAGTGGGATTACTATTACAACAGGTTCAAAGGCGTGAATCCTCCGCCGATTACGAAAAACCCCAGCGAATATTTCAACCGGCAAGTCTATGGGACGTTTTTCCGTGACACCGCGGCGGGCCATAGTTTCGAATGGTGGGGTCAGGACAACTGCATGTGGTCCAACGATTATCCCCACGGGAACTCGACATGGCCGGAGTCGAAGAAATATATCGATCGCGACCTAGGGCACTTGCCGGCAGACGTGCGCAGGAAACTTGTCTGCACCAACGTGGCGAAGCTCTACGACATGGA